>NZ_JAYMSC010000036.1:0-78385 GCF_038900775.1 Paraburkholderia sp. JHI869 | reverse complement strand
GAAAGCCCACGGCCGCCATCGCGATCAGGCCGATCATCAGCGGGAACGCGACGAAGTCCCAGCGGTTCGGCAGCACGCGCCACGCCGAGGCGTTGGCCGTGCGGTTCAGGTTGAAGCTGAACTCCATTAGCGGCCTCCGTTAGCGAGTACAAGCGTGCGGACGAGCACGCCGGCGCAGGCGCGCGCTGCGCGGCGGGTCGTTCGCAATTTTTGGTTGAACTGGTTCATGTCGATGCACCGGCGTTTGGTTATTGCTCGAATCCCTCGCGCGGCGCGTACGGCCGGCCGGGCCGGCTGGGCGCGCGCGGGGATCCGTTACTGCTTGTCTGATTCAGACCCGAAACACGCGCGCTTGCAGGTCTCGCCAGCGCGCGGCGAATCGCGATTCCTGGCAGGGCGGCGGGACGCTCGCGCGCTCACGCGCGCCGAGCACATCGGGATGGAGGGTGTGCTGCGTTTGCTGCAGTTCCGACAGGTGCGGCAAAAGAAGGCCGAAGTTCATACTGGTTCTCCTGGCGTCGCGGGGGACGCGTTGGGGAGGAAAGCCAGCAGACCCGGCAGAGCGCAATCTTTCAGCGCGCGGCGGCTCGCGTCTGCCCGCTTTCCTCAATGCAATTCAAAAGGAAGCGGCATAACGGATAACTGTCACTGTCAGACATCGGAACTCCTTATCGTCACGGCGGCTGCCCCCAGGGCTTCAGTCGGGCATCGGGCCCGAACGCGAAGCGGCCCTGAAGGCGCGCATGTGTCGATCCGCGCGTCGCGCTCGAGGGCGCAACGAACGAACCGTGCCGCAAGCGCGCATCGATCAGGGCGGGCTTACGGCGCGATGTCGGCCATCCGCGGCGCTTGAAACGGTCAAAACGACGGTCAAGGCGCTGCGGCGTCGGTCGACGCTATTCAAGAGTGCACGAAGATTTACTGCTAGACGCGCACCATCTGCCTGGCTGGCAAGACGGCGGCTAAAAGAAAGGGAGCGCGGACGTCCTGCCGGTCAGGCAGCGAAACTGTTCGAAGATCGACAACTGCTACTGTCCAAGGCGTCAGCCCCTTTTGTTAAGACGGGCGAATTTTAGGCGCGCCACCTGTCCGAAGTCAACACGATTCGCGTCCCGCGTCAAATCTCGTGCCAATGTCGCCACAACGCCGGCTGGTGGCCCCGCTGGTCGCCCAATCGGGCTCGATCCGGCTCGTCCCTCAAAGAGGGATCGTTCACTTCGCCTTGCCGCTTGCTGCCTGCCCATAACGATGGTTATCAAACCTCGCCGCAATGCGCGTGCCCGGCGTCCCGCGCGTCACGCGCTCTTGCGCAATGCCTGCTGGCTGGTTTCGCTGGCGCCCATGCGCTCGAGCCGCTCGCTTGCTTCGGTCAGCGCCCACAGCGGCGCGCTTTGCAATTGCCGGTCATACACATTCACGAGCTGCGCAACCGCCTCGAAGCCCGCTTCGTCCAGTTGCCAGCCGCCGCCCGTGTTGCCACGCTCGAAGCAGGCGATCAGCACGGCATCGGCCGCTCGCACCGTCTCCGGTTCGAGAACGCCGTAACCGGCCTCCGCAATCGATTGCGCAAGCACGTGAGCATGGAGCAAGGCGCGTGCGTCGTCGCCGGTGCCGCCACGGCGGAGCGCGGCGAGCGCGAGATGCACTTGCAGCGCGAGTTCGTTGGCGACGGCGTGCGGGATCGGCAGCAGCATCGACTTGCTGCGTCGGGGGCGACCGGCTTGCGAGCGCTGCGGAAAAGGAATGGTCCTGGCCATGGAAGGGCAAGTAAGAGTCTGTTCCGTGCAATAACGGCACGGCGCGCCGAAGGTTAAGCGTCGACCCGCAAATCGAGTGTAACGATCGGTGACAGACATGCGCCGCGCATCGACTGGCGGGGGCGGGCAGGCAGTGAGTTGCGGGCGGGCGGCCGCTTCAGGCTCGGTTACCCTCGCCCCTATTGGCCACCTGCGTCCCCGCGCCGCGCGGCCATGAACGCCTCGATGTGGGCGATGGCCTGCTCGCATTGTTCGAGTGTCAGCAGGTGAATCGACGGATTGGGCAGGTCGAAGCCCAGTTCCTCCCCCAGCCAGCGGATGGCCTTGCCGCGCGCTTCGAAGGCGTTGACCTTGTCGCGTCGCATCTTCGCCGCCACTAATGGTTCGAGCGCGTCGTGCAGGCGGCTCTTGGCGTCGCGCAGGGCGGCGTTGGCAAGCCGGCCGAGCGGCACGTTGCGCGTGCTGCGCGCGGGCACGCCGATCCAGGCCTCACAGGGCGTGCAGACCCAGAGCGGGCCGTGATCGTCGCGGTACGGGTAGGCCTCGTCGGCAAAGCGCGCGAGCACGGCTTTCGCGCCGCAGTAGTCGCACAGCGGCTGCGGCAGCGCCTTGACGGGGCGGCCTACGCGCATGCGGCGCTCCTCGGGGCGATGGTCGATGGATGCATGACTTGACGGTTCGATGAGAGATACGTGGCTCGCCGCGAGCGGGCGCTGTGGAAAGGATAACGGCAAACCCCGTCGCATGGCATCGGCGGGACGGGGCGCCGCAGGGCGCGGCGCGCTCCCGCGGCGTGCAATCAGTTCGCGCTCGCGGTGGCGCGCGCTTCTTCGCGTTCGAGCGAGCGCGTATTGCGCAGGGCCGGGAAGAGCCGCATCCACAGCAGTGCGACGCAGATGGTCGCCACGCCGCCCACGAGCACGGCGCGCTGCGCGCCCCACCAGCCAGCCGTGAGCCCCGATTCGAATTCGCCAAGCTGGTTCGATGTGCCAATGAAAAGCGAATTGACCGCGCTCACGCGGCCGAGCTTTTCGTCGGGCGTACGAAGCTGCACGAGCGACGTGCGCACGACCACGCTCACCACGTCCGAGGCGCCCAGCACCGCCAGCGCCATGAGCGACACGACGATGTTGTGCGAGAGCCCGAACGCGAGCGTCGCGCAGCCGAACACGATCACGCCGCCGAACATGGCGAGGCCCGGCCGGCGCCGCAGCGGAAAGTGCGCGAGCCAGATCGAGCCCGCCAGCGCGCCCGCGGCCGTCGCCGAGCGCAAGAGACCGAGCGCGATGGGCCCGGCGTGCAGGATGTCGCGGGCGAACACGGGCAGGAGCGCCGTCGCGCCGCCGAACAGCACCGCGAACAGATCGAGCGACAGCGCGCCGAGAATCACGGGTTGCGAGCGGATAAACGCGATGCCCGAAAACACCGATTCGAGCGTGACGGGCGTGCGCGCGGGCGGTTTCGCGCGCATCGGGATGGTGCCCGAGAGCATGGCCGCCGCCGCGAACGCGAGCGAACAGGCCGCGTAGGCCGGCGTCGCGCCGATGCCGTAGAGCAAGCCGCCCAGTGCCGGGCCCACGATGTTCGCGGTCTGGTTCGCCGAGGTCGACCATGCGGTTGCGTTGGGCAACTGCGCGCGCGGCACGACGCCCGGCAGCAAGGACGAAATGGCAGGCGACTCGAACGCGCGCGCCGCCCCGACGCACGCCGCGAGCACGTAGATGAGCGGCGCGCTGAGCCAGCCGCCGACCGTGCCGGCCGCAAAGGTCAGCGCGGCGGCGCATTCGATGAGCTGGCAGACGGACGCGATGCGTCTGCGGTCGTACCGGTCCGCCACGTGGCCGACGACGAGCGTGAGACAGAACATCGGCAGGAACTGCGCGAGACCCACGAGACCGAGCGCGAACGCGCTATGGGTGAGCGCATAGATGTGCCAGCCCATGGCGACGGCGAGCATCTGGAACGCGAGCGACGACAACACGCGCGCGCCGTAGAAACGCTGGAAGCCGCGATTGCGCGAAAGACTGGGCGGGTCGTCGGACGCCGCCTCCGGAGAAGATGTGGTCATTGAACAGCGGAGAAAAGGCGAAAAAACGGGTGCGTGCGCAACCAGGCACACGCGAGGCGCAAAAAACGCAATTTTAGTTCATGCGCCGTGACGCCACAGGAACATGGAGGCGCGCGACTCATGCGCTTCATCTCTGAATCGTTATATCCTATAGAATACATCGAACGGACATTCAGCAGACGGAGGCAGGAATTGGCGAGCAGTCGGCGCCTCGTGAGCGCAACATCGATATCGCCGGCGCGTAGCGACGCACTCGCGCCGGCCGGCGCGGACGGCTTCGCGGCCACGATCACCACGCTGCGGCCCGCGTCCGGGCGCGAGCGCGCGGAGCTGATCCGCGACCTGATCGACGCGTTCCGGCGGCTGCGCAACAGCATCGAGCGATTCGAGCGCATGCTCGCGCGCGGTGACGCCGCTGGCAGTGCTGCCATAGACGGCGCGCGCGCAGCGCAAGCCGGGGCGTCGCTGCAGCCGCTCCTCGTCGCGCTCTCGCGGCGCATCGACCTTGCCCGCTTCGCCCGCCAGCGCGAACTCAAGCGCGCGATTCGCGACGCGCGCCGGCTCGATAAGACGCGCGATGCGCTTTTCAGCGACGCGTTCTGTCTCGATACCGAAGCGCTGCGACGCACCGTGGCCGAACTGGAGCGGCTCGATGCGGCCTTCGTCGGGCTCGGTGTCGAACATGTGCTCGCGCAGCACGCGAGCGCGGCCGAAGCACGGTCCGCAGCGCATTCGTGCGAGGCGGGCGCGGGCCGCTCTGTCGCCGAAGCCGAAGCCAAAGCCAAAGCCAAGGCCATCGCCGTCACCGCCGCCGCAACGACGCTCGTGCGAGAACCGGCCGCCTGAACCGCGTGCCACGTCGCCAGCCGGTCTCCGTTATATTCCGTGGTATATTACGCTGTCGCCGCGCAGCCCCCATGGGCGCCTGGCTGTGTCGAGGCACATTCGCCGCACGCGCCTATACACAGCCCACACAGCCCAGCGTTGCGCACCGGATCAGAGGTCACCATGCACGCACCGCCGTTCCGCCTCGCCCGTACGCCGGGCAGCACACCTGCCGAAGAGACCACGCTGCGCGCCATGGCGAGCGCAGACTGTTGCGGCCCTTCGCAAGCCGAACTCGCCCGCGCGCGGCAGCGCACGCGCCTCGTCGAACTCGACGCCCATCTGCACTGCTCCATCATCGGCACCTGCTTGAGCACGCACGAACTGCGCAAGCTGGTCCCGAAATTCACCCGGCTCGACACCCAGCGCGCCAGCGATCTCGAGATCCACCACGCCGCGGTCGAGCTGGCGATAGAAGGCGGCGCGGGCGGCAAGGCGCTGCAAAAAGCCCTCGACGCGCGCTATGCGGGCGCGGTCCGCCGTTTCGCCGCTGCGCGCGACCCGCAAGCCGTGCTCGCGCTCTGGAACGAATCGCTCGCGAACGGCGACATCCCGCCCGCGTACTGGGCGCTGATGACGCATCCGGTCACGACGATGGAAGTGCGCCAGGCCGCGTTCGGCGAGTTGCACATGCTCTCGCACCTGGTTGGCGCCGCCAATCGCGCCGACTTGCGCCGCCTTGTCATGCTGGAAGCGGAGAACGCCGAACTACAGGCCAAGATCGAGCGCCAGCAGACGCGCCTGCATGAGATGAGCCGTGAGCGCGACGCAGCGCGCAACGCGCTCGATGTGCAGACCGCGCAGTTCGCGGCGCAGCGCGAGGCAACGCCGCAGCAGGCGCAGCTCGAAGCGCTGCAGGAAGCGCTCGCGGCACGCGACGCGCGGGTCGCGCTGCACACGAGCCGCCGCGAAATTGCCGAGCAGCGCGCGAATGCCGACGCCGCTGCGCTCTACACGCTGCGCGCGCAACTCGACGAGGCGCACGCCCTGATCGACGCCTTGCGCGCCGAAGTTCACGCCATGGAGCAAACGACGCAAGCACACGAAGGCCCGCAGGCCCAACGCGCGCTCCCCGACGATGCGCTCAAAGGTCGCCGCATCGTCTATGTGGGTGGCAGGCCGGGTTCGAATCACGCGCTCAGGCGCTGGGTGGAATCGGCCGGGGGCGAGCTGACCGTGCACGACGGTGGGGTGGAAGATCGCAAGGGCCTGCTTGCCGCGGCGCTCGCCAACGCGGATCTCGCGGTGTTTCCCGTGGACTGCATCGACCACGATTCAATGAGCACGCTCAAGCGCGTGTGCGAGCGGCATCAGGTGACGTGGCACCCGTTGCGCACGGCGAGTCTAGCCAGCTTCGTCGAGTTGATGATGCGGCTGCATGCGAACGTGACACCCACGCTCGCCGCGGTGCCCGTGTCGCGTTTCTGCCTGCGCCACGGCTAAGCGGCTAACGCCGTGGACCGTGCCGCGGCAGTGCGCCGCCGCGCCGGGTCACGTCAGCTTTTAACGAGTTTGACGAGCGCCTCGATCTCGGGCTCGCAAACCGCCGCTGCACGCGCCTCGATGCTGCGATACAGGCGAACGATCTCTTCGCCCACCGGCGTGAGCATGCTGCCGCCGCCGCTCTGCCCGCCATGTTCCGAGACCGTGGCCGGCGACTCCAACGCGCGGTTGAGTTCGTCCATCAAGAGCCACGCGCGCCGGTACGACATGTTCATGCTGCGCGCCGCGGCCGAGATCGAGCCATGCTCGCGAACGGCTTCGAGCAGCGACACCTTGCCAGGCCCGAGCGCGATCGTGCCTTCATGAACGATGCGCATGCGAAAACGCACTTCGGGTTGAGACGTTTTCTGCGCCTGTGCGGGGGCGGGAGCGTCTGCTCGCGGTGGATCGTTCGGAGACTTGGTCATGCGCGCAAGCATACACGATGCGTACTGCGCGCCGCACCCCGTCCGGACGGCTAACGCCCGGCTGGAAAGCAGAAGCCGAAGTCCTCACAGCCTGGGCAGCCGGGCGCAGGGCCTGGCGTGGCGCCCGACGCGAGCGCGAGTTCGCGCGCCAGCAGCTTCTTCCAGCGCAAGCCTTCCACGTTGCGGGCCACGACTTCGGGAAAGAAACGCTCCAGCATGCGCGTCACGTCCTCGCGGCCACGCAGCCCGAGATCGCGCCACAAATGATCGGGGCGCAGACACGCGTGGGCAATGATCGCGGCGAGGCAACGCACGTCGTCGGGGTCGGCTTGCGGCGCGGCAAGCCCGACGAGAAAGGCATGCATTGCGCTGGCGAATGCCGCATGCGACGCATCCGTCATGACATGCGCGGGCAGCGCGTCATCCGTCACTGCACACACGAAATGCCGCGCAGCGAGCGTCTCGATCTGCGCACGCGATAGCCCAAGCAACGGCAATTCGCCGCGCACCTCGCGCGCCGCGACGAGCCGCGCGAAGAGCCAGGCATCCGGCGTGCGAGGCGCCGCTGGCGTACCCGTCAGGGCGTCGCAGCGCGCGGCCGCCAGCGTATCGAAATCGCGCGATTCCGGCGGCGCGGCAGGGTCGTGACTCATTGCGCTCACCTGCGATCGCAGCCGCGCATCAACCGTCTACACCGACGATCACGCTCGATGCCTTGAAGAGCGCCGCAGCCTGCTTGCCCGCCGCGAGACCGAGACGATCGACGCTGTCGTTCGTCACGATGGCCGCGATTTGCGCGCCGCCCGGGGCCGCAAGCACGACTTCCGCATTCACCGCGCCCTTCGTGACCGACGAAACCGTGCCCGCAACGACGTTGCGCGTGGACACCTTGCTCGTGTCGCCGCCGACCATAAGGATCACCGACGATGCCTTCACGAGCGCGAAGGCCGGCTTGCCCGCGGCGAGACCCAGCGAAGCGGCGCTGCCGTGCGTGATGATCGCGACGATCTCGAGCCCGCCGTCGGCGCTCAGCGTGACTTCGTCGTTGACGGCGCCGGCCTTGACCGCGCTGATCTGGCCGGAGAAATGGTTACGGGCGCTGGTACGCATGAAAGCCTCCACAAATGAACAGGACAATAAGCTGGAAAAACAATCCAGTTTAGCCGTGTCAGTGTGACGCGCACAGACATTCATCGCCAAATTAGCCATTTGGATAAGCACATGAATACTGCAGTCCATCGTAATATATTGGCCTTTATAACGAACGGGGTGTCGAACATGTTTATCCGCAAGCTGGTGGCTTCAGTCGTCGTGATGAGCGGTGTAATGGGCGCGATGGGTGCAAGCACCAACGCCTTCGCAGACGAATCCGATGTCAACGTGCTCTATGCAGGCTCGCTCGTGAACCTCATGGAAAAGAGCGTGGGCCCCGCGTTCGAAAAAGAAACCGGCCTGCGTTTCAAGGGCTACGCAGCCGGCTCGAACAAGATCGCCAATGAAATAAAGGGCAAGCTGCGCCGCGGCGACGTGTTCATCAGCGCGAGCCCGAAGGTCAACGCGAGCCTCACTGGCGAAGCCAACGGCAATCACGTGACGTGGTACGTGAATTTCGCCGAATCGCCGCTCCTGATCGGCTACAACCCGAAGAGCCGCTTCGCCAGCGACTTCAAGACGAAGAAGTGGGATCAGGTGCTGCAGGAATCGGGCATCCGTCTTGGCCGCACCGATCCGAAGCTCGACCCGAAGGGCGCCTTTACCGTGGAGCTCATGACGAAGGCCGCGCAGGCGTACAACCAGCCTGACCTCGTCGAGAAAACGCTCGGCACGCCGGAAAATCCCGAGCAGGTGCTGCCGGAAGAAACGCTCGTTGGCCGCCTGCAATCGGGTCAGCTCGACGCGGGTTTCTTCTACTCGACCGAAACTTCCGACCTGAAGATTCCGGCGATCCACCCCGCGCCCGAACTGAAGATCAAGGCGAACTACACGCTCACCATCCTGAACGACGCACCTAATAGCGCCGGCGCCGCGCGCTTCGTGAACTTCCTGCTCTCGGCAGAAGGCCGCAAGCTGCTCGCCGAGCACGGCGTGGATGTGACGAAGCCCACCGTCAACGGCCAGACCCAGGCGATCCCGCCGTCGGTCCAGGCCGTGATCGACGCCGCACAGCAATGACACAAGCCGCGCAGCGTGCCGGGCAGGTCAGCGTGAAACGCTCGCAGCCGCTGTGGTGGCTCGGCGCGCTGCTCGCGGTCTATCTGTGCGCGCCGTTCGTCGCGAGCATTCCGCAGATCGGTCAGGCGGACTGGGCCGGCGTCGACTGGCACGCCACCTGGTCGGCGGTTGGCGTGTCGGTCGCGAGCGCGAGCGTGGCTGCGCTCATCATCCTGCTGGGTGGCGTGCCGCTCGGCTACTGGCTCGCGCGTTCGCACGCGCGCGGCATCGCGCTCGTCGGCTTCGTTGTGCAGTTGCCGCTCGCGCTGCCGCCGCTCACGAGCGGCGTGCTGCTGCTGTTTCTCATCGGGCCGTATAGCAGCATCGGCCAGCTCTTCGGCGGCTCGCTCACCGACTCGTTCACGGGCATCGTGCTCGCCGAGACCTTCGTGGCCGCGCCGTTCCTGATCGTCGCAGCGCGCTCGGCGTTCAGCGCCGTCGATCCCGTGTACGACGACGTCGCCGCCACGCTCGGCCATCACGCCGCCAGCCGTTTCTTTCGCGTCACGCTGCCCATTGCCTGGCCCGCCATCCGCGCGGGGCTCGCGCTCGCCTGGCTGCGCGCGTTCGGCGAGTTCGGCGCGACCGTGATGGTCGCGTATCACCCGTATTCGTTGCCTGTTTATACCTACGTCGTGTTCGGCGGCCAGGGCCTGCCCGCGATGATGCCGCTCCTGCTGCCCACGCTCGGCATTGCGATCATCTGCGCGGTGCTCTCCGTCTATAGCCGCAGCGCGCGTTCGATGCTGGCGGTGAACCTCGACAACGGCGACGAACTCACCCCTATCACGCCGGCCGCCACCCTGGCGGAGAACGCCGACCTGCGTCTGGCCTTCGCGGCGCGCCGGCATCTCGGCGCGTTCACGCTCGACGTTACGTGGCAGCCGCAAACGCGCCGGCTCGCGATCATCGGACCTTCGGGCTCGGGCAAGTCGCTCGCGCTGCGCATCATCGCCGGGCTCGAACGCAACGACGCGGGCTCGGTCACGCTCGGCACGACCGACCTCGGCGCGCTGCCGCCCGAGCGCCGCCAGATAGGCTATATGCCGCAGGACTACGGGCTCTTTCCGCACATGACGGTGGCGCAGCAGCTCGCGTTTCCCGTCGATGCCGACGCTGCCAGCGCACGTTACTGGCTCGCGCACCTCGGCCTCGATGCGCTCACCGAGCGCCTGCCGAGCCAGCTCTCGTTCGGCCAGCGCCAGCGTGTGGCGCTCGCGCGCGCGCTCACGCGGCACACGCAACTGCTGCTGTTCGATGAGCCGTTCGCCGCGCTCGACACGCCGCGCCGCCGCCGTCTGCAGCAGTCGTTGCGGGCGCTGCAACGCGAGGTTGGCGCGGTGACGGTTATCGTCACGCACGACCCCGACGAAGCGGCCCTGCTCGCCGACGAAGTGCTCGTGATCGAACAGGGACGCGTGCTGCAGGCGGGCGCCGTGGCCGACGTGTTCCAGCGGCCCGCCACACTGCGCGTGGCCGAACTGCTTGGCTTGCACAACGTCGGCGAGGGCATCGTGCGAGCGGGCGGCGCGATCGAAACGTCGACGGGACTGCGCCTGCCGTGCGCCGATGCTTCGCTGGCGGTGGGCTCGCGCGTGATGTGGCGGGTCTCGCCGCGCGCGCTCGTCTCGACGCGCGAAGGCGCGTGGCAAGGGCGCATTGCGGGCACGTCGCTGCGTCATGGCGACCGCTACGTTGCCGTCGAGATCGCAGGAGAAACGTTCGATATCGCCGCCGAAGATGCTCCGGCATCGCAATCCGACGAACTGCGTTTCACGATCGACGCAAACGGCGTACTCGCCTGGCCCGCGCATTGCGCCTGATCCACGACTCCTGAAAACGCTCACCTTTCGCACCGGAGTGCGAGCACCGGTCTCGCGCCCGATGACAAAAAAGCCCCTTTTCAAGGGGCTTTTTTCATAAGCGGTTAGCGGTTCGAAGCGCAATTTCGCACCCTTTCCCGCCGGTCCCGAAAACACTCACCTTTGAGCGTCTCGCGCTCGCCCGCGCAAGGTTTCGATTGCTAACACCTGGTACTCGGCAATATTCGCATCCCTTAACCTGGGACTACCAGGAAAATCTTGCGCGCCAGAACCAGGTTCTCCTGTCCATCGGGATCACGAAACTTCCGCGGCCGACAAGAGGCGAAGGTGATTGCGGCACGGTTCGCCAACGAACCGTTGCGATCCACGCGCGCCGCTCCCGAATCTTCTCACCTATGGCCGCGCCGCCGCGCTCAGATCATGAAGCGGCTGTCTTCGACAAGCACGCGCGGCAACGGTTGAAGGTCAGCGCGCGCGAAGCGCACCAGCGAGAAGGCGCGCAGACCTTGCGGGCTAGCCGGCAGGCGCGCGAGCGGGAACGTGATCGAGGCGCTATTGTCCGGACCACCGTTCGCAAGCACGACATTCATCGGACTCAGGCAGATCTCGCGCATTTCGACGTTCGTGTATTGCGCGGGGTTCGCGAGCACCCTGCAGATCACCGAGAGCTGGTGTTCGAGCGCCTCGCTCTTGAGGCCGAGCGCGGCGATCTCGCTCTCGTTCTGCGCAATCTGCGCCTCGACCTTCGCCACTTCGGCGACGTTTTGCGTCGCGTGCTCGCCCAGCATGCGTTGCGTGCCCGCGCCGCGCCGCGTGAGCAGTTGCAGGCGCGTCCTGAGGAGCGCGCGCTCCTGTTCGAGCACATCGCGGCGCGACTCGTCGGCGCCGATCTGCTCGAGGCCTTCGAGTGCGATCTGCTCGACCACGCGCTCCACGATCTGCTCGCGAAGATCGCTTTCGGTATCACCGCACACGCGCACCTGATGGTCGTCGAAGCTCAATGTCGTCTGCATGACGTCGGCGTGTACCTCGTCGCCATGCTGCTCGACACCGAAGGCACGCCGCTCGTTCAGGGCCATGCCGAGCACCGCATAAGTCTCGCGTGCGAGCGGGCGACTCTCGAACCACGCATGCAGTTCGGGCGAGCGGCTCAGCACATGGCCGACCTCGTCGGGCGCGGCGAAAAATGCGTGGATATAGGGGTCGCTCGACCAGGTGGCCGCGCTCGCCTCGCGCGCGGGCGGCATGCGGTCCACCACGTCGCGCACATACGCGATCGACTGCGCGAGCGCGGGCACCAGCCGCTCGCGCCACTGGGGCACGAGCTTGAGCGTGGGGCTGAGCACGAGCAGACGCTCGATCAGCGACTGGATTTGCGGCGATTCCGGCGTCGGCTTCGCGCGGGCGCGCGGCCAAAGCCTGTCCAGGATACCCATGGAAAACTCCGTTGCAGACCGCTCGGGCGCGGCGGCGGTGAAGCACAGGGCGCACAACGAGGCCGCTTGTCGCGATCTTGTCGCGAATGACTATACCGCGAATCACAACCCGCCCGCGGCGACGCTGCCGCGGCGCAGCAACGGCTCGCGCTACGCACCTGTTCCCGGAAACACTCACCTTTGCGTTACGTGACGCACACCATATAAGCCTGAACCTGGCCGCCGAAATGCGAAACGGTGCGGCGAAAAATCGCGCGGTGCACACCGCAGTGAGCCCGAGTTCCCGCACATTCTCACCTTTGGTTTTGCTTACGATGTCCACCGTGGAACGCAGACTTGTGCAGTGCTTCGACACTGTCGTTCCCGTAAGCGCTCACCGTTTGAGCGCAGTGACGCGAACCCGCTCCCGAATATCCTCACCATTGAACATCGCCCGCAGATTGATCTGCAATCCGAATCAATATTTCGGCAATCGCAATTCCATCTCGGGCTTTCCCCTGCCTTTCAACAACCGTCGCGCACGCAACGAATCGCGATGACATATCAACGAGCCTGTTTCAGGCACGCCAATTGCGCAGGCCCGCACGGCGTGTGCTCGCAGGCCTCGGGAAAAACCCCGGTTGTAGCGTGCGCAAACCGCGAAGCATCAAGCAGAAGCGACCTCGTCACGCGTTTTAGACGGTTCGTTCAATTGACAGTGGCCAATGTCATGATCCAATCTTCTGCGCATAAATAGACACAGGGAGGCAGACAAATGTTGGAGAGCATTGTCCGCAGCAGCTTGATGCTGGCCGCGGCCGCGACCCCTTTGCTGGTCGCCTGCGGCGGAGGTACCGCCAGTAATCCGGCACCCATCACCCCGGCGCAATGCTCGGGTTCGTCATGCGCGAACCAGGGGCCGCCCAGCAGCGCACCCACGGCCACGGCGCTGTGTCCCGCCGCGGCCGACATCGCGGCGAACACGTATCTGGGCGGCGCAGGCAGCGGCGAGGTCGTGAGCCTGAACATCGACCCGACGAAGATGACGTACAAGCTCACGTTCCTCGCCTCGCCGATCCCCGTGGCCGCGAGTTCCGTGCAAAACACACGTGCGGGCCTCACGATCACGGGCGCCGTGCAGCACCCGCCCACGGGCTCGCTGCCGACGGCCGCGCAGATCACGTGTGCGTTCCAGCTCCAGGCGGGCACGGGCACGATCAACGGCAGCACCTACACCACGGCGTATAACGCGAACAATCCGCCCACGGTCTATGTTGGCTTTGGCGTGGCGGGCGGCGGCATTCCGGGCGCGACCGTGAACATCGACGGCGACACCGACGCGAAGTTGCTATTCAACACCGTCCAGCCGCGCACATTCGACTTCTATCCGTTCATCGGTTTTTCATCGGTAAGCACGAGCGTCGCCGATCTCAAGGGTTCGTATAACGCGCTCCTCTATCACATCCTGCCGAGCAGCAATTTCGCGCCGGCGGCGAAGGTCACCCAGGAGCAGTACGACGCAAGCGGCAACTGCAGCGTGCCCAGTGGAGCGACCAACACGAGTTGCGCAACCGCGGCGAATGTGTGGACGGCGAGCACGAGTGGCAGCTATTTCGACAGCGTCGACGCACCGCAAATCGAAACGCCCACGCCAGCCCTCCTGCCGATCATCAGCCGCCAGGGCGGCACCGGGCACCTCATCCTTGGCAAGCTCAACGGCGCGATCGTGCCCGTGGTCGTGCGCACAGGCTACGTGAACGAGACGGTGAGCCTGAGTCAATGGCTCGCCGTCGACGACGAGTCCGGCATCGCGCTGCTCGCGCCCGCCACGACGCTCACGTCGGGCGCGTTCGACGGCAGCTATATCGGCGCGGACTCGAACTTCGCCTACACGGCAACGCTCATCAACGGCCAGCAGGCCGGCTTCCTCAAGCCCTCGACGATGACGACTCAGAGCCAGTTCACGCTCGACTACACGCAGACGCACCCCGGCCTGATCGGCGTGACCGACGCACAGGGCAAGGCGGGCAATCTGATTGCGGTGGGCGGCCTTTACGGCATCTTCATCAACGGCGAGGAGAACGGCGGCGTCACGGCCAGTTCGGCGAACAGCGCCACGCCCAATCAGCCTTACTTCGGCGTCGGTGCATTGATCCAGCCACAGTAGTGCATTGCCAGGTCGCGGCGATCTGCTGCGCCGCGACCGTATTAATTTCGCACTACGAATGACTAAACGGCGCTCTCGCCAACAACAAGACTCTGGAGACGCGGTATGAACTGGAAACTTTTCGCGGCGCTCTCGATTGCCGCACCGGTGATCGCAGCGCTTGGCGCATGTGGTGGCGGCAACGGCAGCAGCAGTAGCCCGCCACTCGTGGAGGCAGCGCTTTGCCCCACCTCGCTCGACTACAACACGGTGTACACCGGCGGCGGCGGCGACGGCGAGCTTGTCAAGCTGCAACTCGACACGGCGAAGATGACCTGGCAGATCACCTATGTGGAATCACCGATTCCGCAGACCACCGGCACCGTGACGCCCACGCGCAAAGGCCAGGTCGCCACCGGCACGCTCACGCAGGAAACGGGGCTGCCCACGGCGAAGCTCAACCAGTGCGCGTTCCGCCTGAACGGCGCAAGCCTCGACCCCAACCGCCCGGCGCGCGTGTTCATCGGCGAAGGCGTGGCGGGCGGCACGATTCCGGGCGCCGAGATCGCGTACAAGGGCTCGGGCGGTATCGGCGTCGTGCCGGATACAACGTTCCCGTATTACCCGTTCATCGGCTTCTCCGCGATTGAAACGAATATCGCCAACGTTGCCGGCACGTACAGCCAGCTCGGCTATCACCAGGTGCCTTCGCAGAACTTCCAGCCCGCCGCCGTCGACGCGAAAATCACGATCAGCGCCGACGGCACCTGGATGGAATGCGACAACACCGGTGTGAACGCCGGCAAATGCCAGCAGCCCGGCACCAACTTCACGCAGTCTGCCGACGGCAGCGGCGCGTTCGAAACCGATCACTTCCAGGGGCAGGTCAAGCCGACGCTCGTCACCACGGAGCCGGCCGGCAAGGGCTTCATGATCGTCGGCAAGTTGCGCGGTCAGCTCGTGCCTGTGCTCGTACGGACCGGCGTGGCGTATCCGCAGGTCGGCGTCGATCCGCAAAGCGGCGCCACGGGCCCGGTGGCCGACGACGAATCGGGCATTTCCGTGCTCGCGCCGCAATCGAACATCGCTCAGGGATCGCAGGACGGCGAATACATCGGCGTGGACAGTCAGTTCGACTATCGCACGCTGGCGCTGGAAGGCACGCAGGCCACCCAGCTCGATCCGTTCAACGCCTCGCAGGCCGCGCTTGCCACTGCCCTCGACCTGAACTTCACCGAGACCGTACCGGGCACCGTGACGACCACGCACGTGGGCGCCTCCACGGGCTCGACACCCACCGGCAAGATGATCTTCACGGGCGGCGTGTTCGGCTACCTCGACATGACGACGCCGTCGGACCCGTACTTCACGGCCGGCGCATTCGTTCAATAAGTATCACGAAGCAATTACCCAACAATAACCGGCGCGGCAAACCGCGCCATTCACGAGGTGGCCGCTCCCGGCCGTCGCGCAACGCGGCGGCGGCCGGGCTACAAAAGCGCGCGCAACACAGGCGAACGACGTATGCCGTCCAGATCGGGGCAGGCATCGAACCGCCGCGCGCGCATGGCGCACCCGTTCCTGGGAGGGACATCATGAGACGCATTGCAGTGGCGGCGCTGAGCGCCGGGCTGTCGGCGAGCGCGTACGCGCAGCACGCCGGCGACAACGTCGTCGCACTTGGCTGGTTTCACGTCACGACGCAGCATTCGAGCACGCCACTCACGACGGATGTGGCGCCCGTGCCGATCAACACGCCGCTGCGGCTGCCCAACTCGTTCACCTCGGCGGGCACGGGTCTTTCGGCTTCGAACGCGGATACGGTCGGCCTCGTCATCAGCCACTTCTTCACCGACCATATCGCGCTCACCACGGTGGCGGGCGTGCCGCCCACGTTCAAGCTCTATGGTCACGGCACGATCAAGCCGCCGGGACCTGCGGGCGCGCTCGGCAGCCAGAATCTCAGCGATCCGGCGACGAATCCCATCGTCGGCAGCGTGCGCCAATGGAGCCCGGCGCTGATCTTTCAGTATTACTTTCGCAACGCCGATGCGAAATTCCGTCCGTTCCTCGGCATCGGCGTGTCGTACAACTGGTTCTCGGATATCCAGCTCAATCCGAACTTCGTGAAGGCCACGCAGGACGACCTCGGCGCCGTGCTCGCGGCCGGCGCGGGCAAGCCTGGGCAAACCCAGATCAGCGCGAAAGCGTCGTCGTCGTGGTCGCCGGTGTTCAATCTCGGCGCCACCTACAACGTCACGAAGCATCTGGGTATCGTTGCGTCGGTCACCTACATTCCGCTGAAGACGACTTCTTCGGTGATCGTCAAGGCAGCGGACGGCAGCGAGCTCGGCGTGAGCCGCGCCGATCTCAAGGCCGATCCGATCATCTCGTTCCTGGCGCTCTCCTACCGGTTCTAAAGGTGCGCCGTGTCAGCGCAACCGCGAGGCGCATGCGCGTAAGGGCGAGAAAGCCCACGCCTGAGCACGTACCCCGGCGCGCGCTCGCGCGGCTGCGGCTGCTCGCGCTAAAATCGCTGCATGCCGAAAACGCCCAAAGCCCCTGTGACCGATACCGCGCCCGAGCGCGTCACCGACAGTGAATACACCGTCGACGAACTCGCGCGCGTGGCGGGCACGACCGTGCGCAACGTGCGCGCCTATCAGGACCGCGACCTGCTCATGCCCCCGCAGAAACGCGGGCGCGTAGGCATTTACAACGACTCCCACGTTGCGCGGCTCAAGCTCATTCACCACCTGCTCGCGCGCGGCTACACGCTCGCCAACATTCAGGATCTCATCCTCGCGATCGACGACGGCGGCGACCTGCGCTCGATCCTCGGCCTGGAGAATGCGATTGGCGGCCCCTGGTCGCACGCGCGGCCGAAGACCTATTCGCTGCCGCAACTGATCAAGCTGTTCGGGCCGCAAGCGCCGAGCAGCCTCTCGCGTCTCGCGGACCTCGGCCTCCTCGAACGTCAGGGGCTGTCGTTCGTCTCACGCAGTCCCGGCATGCTCGACGCCGCGGCCGCAACGGTCCGCGAGGGCATTCCCGCACGCGAACTGCTCGACGTACTCGAAGAAGCGCGCCCGCATTTCGACGCCATTGCGCGTGTGCTGGTGGAAATGGTCGTGCGCCATCTGGACCGCTACGATCAGGGCGCGCTGCCGCCCGCCACCGACATGCCCGCGCTCGTCGACGCGATCTGGCGGCTGCGGCCGCTCTCCACGGTGTTCGTCGAGCACGAGATCCTGCGCGCGCTCGAAGCGCAATCGAGCGACTATCTGGGCGGCCGCGTCGCGACGATCCTCGACAAAACGCTCGGCCGCGAGCGTGCTGCCGATACCGCGCCTGCAGCCGCTTCCCCCGCCGCAAAGAAGCGCGCGCCCAAAGCCGCACCTCGCAAGAGCGCCGCGCGCGCACCCGCTGCGACGAAATCGGCTCGCCCTGCGAAAAAAACCGCGCTCAAAAAGCGTTAAGCGGCCGCCTCCTTCCTCCTCTTTTCTGCTTCACCGAACGCGTGATAGGCCGCGCCTGGCGCCCTTTCACGCGCTCGCGCCCCGCTACGCCCCGACGAAAATTCATGTGTTAGAGCGCTGAATCTAGCCCCTTGCGCATTGCCGTCGATCCCTCTATGTTTACATCCATCAATGTCACAGTCACAGATGGATCGACATAAGGGAGAGGCTCCGGATGAACGCAACCGCCCGTACAGGCGACTCGATCGGCATCGCCATCATCGGCACTGGCTTTGCCGGCCTTGGCATGGCGATCCGTCTGCTGCAAAGCGGCAACCAGGACTTCGCGGTGTTCGAGAAGGCCGACTCCGTGGGCGGCACCTGGCGCGATAACCACTACCCCGGTTGCGCTTGCGACGTGCAATCTCATGTGTACTCGTTTTCGTTCGCACCCAATCCGCGCTGGACACGCATGTTCGCGCCGCAGCCCGAGATTCGCGCCTATTTGAACCGCTGCGTCGATCGTTTCCGGCTCTTTCCGTGGCTCAACTTCGGGCACGAACTCACGAACGCCACGTGGGACGAAGCCGCGCACTGCTGGCGGCTTGCATTCGCTAATGGCCGGCACCTCACCGCGCGCGTGCTGATCTCGGGCATGGGCGGCCTTTCGCGCCCCGCCTTGCCGGCGATTGCGGGACTCGACACCTTCGAAGGCAAGAACTTCCACTCGCAACACTGGGAGCACGACTATGCGCTCGATGGCAAGCGTGTCGCCGTCATCGGCACGGGGGCAAGCGCTATCCAGTTCGTGCCGCAGATCGCGCCGCGCGTCGCGCAACTCTCGCTCTTTCAGCGCACGCCGCCGTGGATCATGCCCAAGCCCGACCGTGCCATTTCGGGCTTCGAACAATGGCTGTTCCGCACGCTGCCCTTCACGCAGGCACTCGCGCGCACGGGGCTTTACTGGATGCTCGAAACACGCGTGCTCGGCTTCGCGGTGCATCCCGCGCTCATGAAGAACGTGCAGAAGCTTGCGTTGCGCCATATCCGCCATCAGGTGAGCGATCCTGATTTGCGCACAGCCGTCACGCCCGACTACACGATAGGCTGCAAGCGCGTGCTCATTTCGAACGACTACTATCCAGCGCTCTCGCGCAGGAACGTGCAGGTCGTGACGAACGCGATCGAGCGCGTGGACCGCACCGGCGTCGTGACAGCCGATGGCATGCATCACGAGGTCGATTGCCTGATCTACGGCACCGGCTTTCAGGTGGCCGATCCGTTCCCGCCTGGCACGATCGTGGGCCGCGGCGGCGTCGATATCGTCGAGACCTGGCGCAACGGTGCGCACGCTTACCTCGGTACGAGCTTGCCTGGTTATCCGAACTTTTTCATGCTGGTCGGCCCGAACACCGGCCTCGGCCACAACTCCATGGTCTTCATGATCGAGTCGCAGATCGAGTATGTGCTCGGCGCGCTCGCCGCCATGAAGAGCGACCGCGCCGATTCGATCGACGTGCGGCCTTATGTGGAAGCGCGCTACAACGCGCGCATCCAGAACAAGCTTGGCCGCGCGATCTGGTCGGTGGGCGGCTGCAAGAGTTGGTATCTCGATCCGCGCAGCGGCAGGAACACGACGCTGTGGCCCGGTTTCACCTGGCGCTTTCGCCGCGCAACGGCGCACTTCTCCATCGCCGATTACCAGGTCTATCGCGCGCCGCATACCGCTGATCGCGAAGCGCCAATTGCCGTCGCCACGCAACCCACCGAAGCCGCCTGAACAGGCGCCATCGATCCACCCGGAGCCCGTCCATGAAACGATTTGAGAACAAGGTCGCCGCCATCACCGGAGCCGGCTCGGGCATGGGCCGCGCGCTCGCGCTCCAGCTTGCCGGGGCAGGCTGCCATCTCGCGCTCGCCGACCGCAACGCGCCGGCGCTCGAGGAGACCGCTCGCATTGCGGGCGCGCTCGCCCCGTCGATACGCGTGAGCACACGCGTGCTCGACGTGAGCGAGCGCGACGCCGTATTCGCCTGGGCCGACGAGACCGCCGCCACGCACGGCGGCGCGAACCTCGTCTTCAACAACGCGGGCGTTGCGCTATCGAGCACCATCGAAGGTATGGCGTACAGCGACCTCGAGTGGATCGTGAACATCAACTTCTGGGGCGTCGTGCATGGCACGAAGGCCTTCCTGCCGCATCTGAAGGCAAGCGGCAACGGCCACATCGTCAATACGTCGAGCGTGTTCGGTCTCTTCGCACAACCAGGCATGAGCGGCTACAACGCTACGAAATATGCCGTGCGCGGCTTCACCGAAGCGCTGCGCCAGGAACTCGACATGATGCGCTGCGGCGTGTCCGCGACCTGCGTCCACCCAGGCGGCATCCGCACGAATATCGCGCAGTCTAGCCGCGTGGCGCACAACATGGTGGGGTTCATGGTGGCGAGCGAGCAGCAAGGCAAGGACGACTTCGAAAAGTTCTTCATCACCACTGCCGACGACGCGGCCCGCGCGATCCTGAACGGCGTGAAGCGCAATGCGCGGCGCGTGCTGATTGGCCGCGACGCGCGCGCGGCGGACTGGCTCGCGCGCACGCTGCCCGCCGCCTACCAGGCGCTGGTCGTGATGAGCGCGCGGCGCGAAGCCGCGAAGGCGCGCCGCCGCGCCGCGCGCGGGTCCGCGACGACATAGCGCGGATGCAATGAACAACAGCAGGCACACAACAGGGAGCCAAAACATGATGCCGATACGGCGCGACATCCGCTTTGCGTTACCGCCCGAAAGGGCTTGTGACTGGCACGTCGAAGGCGTGCCAGTCACCCACTTCTTCAATGCGCTTTCGCTGCTTTTTCCCGCGGGCGAGCGCTTCTTCATGGATTCGGTCCGGCACTATCGCGACCGCATCGAGGACCCCGAACTCAAGAAGCAGGTGATGGGCTTTATCGGCCAGGAAGCGATGCACACGCGCGAGCACATCGAATACAACGACTTGCTGCAGGCAGCCGGCTTGCCCGCGCACAAGCTCGACAAGCGGCTTTGGGCCATCCTCAATTTCGCGCGCAAGGTGTTGCCGCCTTCGCTGCAACTCGCGCAAACCGTTGCGCTCGAACACTACACGGCCATGCTCGCGGACCTGCTGCTCGCCGATACGGGCACGCGCATCGAAGGCTCGGTGGAGGGCTACAAGCAGATGTGGCTCTGGCACGCGCTGGAGGAAACCGAGCACAAGGCGGTCTCGTTCGACGTATGGAATTTCGTGATCGAGCCTGGTCTGAAGCGCTATCTCATGCGAACCGGTACGATGCTCGCCACCACGGTTCTTTTCTGGGTCATCGTGTTCGACTATCACCTGGCGCTTTTGCGCGCGCACCGTCGCCGTCAGGGCAAGGTGCGCGGCATGTGGAAGCTGGTGAAGTTTCTCTATGGGCCGCGTCACGGCGTATTTCCCGGCATCGCGCTCGAATGGCTGCGCTTCTTCAAGCCCGGCTTTCATCCCTGGGATCACGACAACCGGCGGCATCTCGCGCGCATCGACAGCCTCGTGGCGCAGATCGACGAAACCAATGCGCAGTACGCCTCGCGCGCCGCCCCGCGCCGCGTGCCGCTGCATCCGGCGGCGACGCCGCGTGCTGTGTGAGGCGCGTCATGGCTGGCGCATTCGAACCGGTGTTCGTGCAGTCCGATGACGTGCGCCTCACGGTGTACGTGAGCGGTCCCGTCGATGCGCCTCCCGTCGTGCTCGTGCACGGTTACCCCGACTCCGCGCGCATCTGGAACGCGTTGCGCAGCGAACTCGAGACGCGCTTTCGCGTGATCGCCTATGACGTGCGGGGCATGGGGGCTTCCGAGGCCCCGCGTGGGCGTTCCGGTTATGCGCTTGCGCAGCTTGCACGCGACCTGCTCGCCGTTGCACACGCCACCTGCGGTGCGCGGCCGTTTCATCTGCTGGCCCATGACTGGGGTTCGATCCAATGCTGGGAGGCCGTCACCGATCCGGCGAACGCCTCACGTATCGCTTCGTACACCTCGATATCCGGCCCCTGCCTCGATCATGTCTTTCTGAAGCCGCGCAATCCCGCGCAATTGCTGAAGTCATGGTACATCGCGTTCTTTCATTTGCCGCTCTTGCCGGAGTTGGTCTGGCGGCTTGGCGGTGCCGCGGTGTGGCCGTGGTGGCTGCGTAAAACCGAACGAGTGAGCGTCGAACCCGATCCCCAGCAGTTGCGCAACGCGCTCAACGGGCTGCAGCTTTACCGCGCGAATTTCCTGGCGCGTGCGCGCCAGCCGCGCGAGCGAAGCACACGCATTCCGGTGCAGTTCATAGTGCCGCGCTTCGACCGCTATGTGACCCCGGCCATGTCCGAGGACATCGAGCACTGGCTCGGCGAACACGTGCGCGAGATCATCGCCGCGCCGCATTGGGCCGTGGTGAGCGAGGCACGGCAGATCGCGGCGCGCTTCACGCGTTTCGTCACATGCGCTTCGCCGTCCGCACAAGGCTTAAAACCCATCCCGCACACAGAGGAGCGCCAGTGAACCCACTTGTCCCGCCTGCCGTGGTCGTTGCCGCTTGCGCCACGCTCGTCGCAGGAAGCGCGGCACTCGCCGCCTTCACGCGGCGCGCCACACGCCGTATCGAAGCCGCCGTGCCGATGGACGGCCGACTGATCGACATCGACGGCGACCGCATTCATTACGTCGATTTCGGCAGCGGGCCACCCGTTGTGTTCATTCACGGTCTGAGCGGACAAATGCGCAACTTCGCGTGGCTGCCCATGCAGGCGCTTGCGCGCGAGCATCGCGTGATACTCATCGACCGCCCTGGCTCCGGCTACTCGACGCGGGGGCCGCACGCATCGGCGAACGTTCGCGCGCAAGCGCGCACGGTCGCACGCTTCATCGAAGCGCTGGATCTCAAAGCGCCGGTGCTCGTCGGGCATTCGCTCGGCGGCGCGATCGCGCTGGCCGTCGCACTCGATCATCCGCACACCGTTTCGCGGCTCGCGCTCATCGCGCCGCTCACGCACGTTCAGACCGAAGTGCCCAAGGCCTTCCGCGCGCTCGTGCTGCGCTCGAACGCCGTGCATCGCTTCGTGGCGCGCACGCTCGCTACGCCCATCGGGCTCGCGACCAGTTCGGCCGTCCTCAAGCAGGTGTTCGCGCCCGAGGCCGTGCCGCGCGATTTCCGCACGCGCGGCGGCGGGCTGCTGAGCTTGCGGCCCAGCGGCTTCTACAACGCTTCTGCCGATCTCATCGCGATTGAAGACGCCGACGATCTCGCGCAGATGGAGAAATGCTATGCACAACTTAGCGTTCCCGTCGACGTTCTGTTCGGGCGCGATGACGTCGTGCTCAACTGGACGCGCCATGGCGAAGCGCTGAGCCGCCTCACGCGCCAGGTGACACTCAAGGTGGTGAACGGCGGCCACATGCTGCCCGTGACCGCGCCGTCCACGACCTACGACTGGCTGCTTTCCGCGCTTGCGGGGACGGTGCACGCGAGCCACGCGTACGAGATCGCGGTGGATCAGCCGGGCACGGACACCGGTGCGCCGGCGCCGGGCGTGCTTGGCAATCCGCCCGCGACCTAGACACCCTCACCAGGCATTCGACGACAAGACTCAGGAGACAAACATGAAGTGGAGGACAACACGCACGCTGCTGGCGTGCGCCGCGCTTGTGCTCGCCAGCACCACGGCGTTCGCGCAAGGCAACGGCGCCGATGCACTCGCCGCATCGCAAAGTGCGACGGCTGCCGCCGAAGTCGCGAAACTCAGCGTCGATCAGCAGGTGCGCTGGCTGCAGCGCGCGCAGAAGAGCGACGCGCTCACGAAGATGGACGACGCGCAGCTCACCGCGCTCTTCGAAGCGCTCGACCCGCTCGTCGTGCCCACGCTCATCAAGCTCGGCCCGTCGGGCTATCCCTCATACGAATTCGTGCTGTCACGTTGGGAGCGCCTTAACGGCAAGTGGCCCGCGAAGCCCGCGCACATGCTCGTGAAGCTGGAGCACGAGCCGCTGCGCATCTACGCGAAATGGCTACCCGACGGCGATCATTCGGGCGAGGAGGTGATCTACGACGCTTCGAAGCGCAGCGACGAAATGTACGGTCACCTCGGCGGCCTGCTCGGCGTGATGCCGATGTGGACCGCGCTCGACGGTACGCTCGCGCGCGCGCAGTCGAATCACAAGATCACGGACCTCGGCACCGAATTCATCGTGAGCCAGTTCATGACCGACGCGAAGAAGTACGTGGAAGTGGGCGCGTCGTACAAGCCGCAAGTCGAGGTGAAAACAATAGACGGCGTGCGCGTGGTGGCACTCACCTACGTTTCGCCGAGCGGCAAGCCGCAGTTCTACGCGAAGAAGCAGACGCTCGGGCTCGACCTGCGGCATCCGTACTTCCGCACTGTCGAAGCCTACGGGGACGACGGCCAGATGTTCGAGAAAATCGTGATCGACAACATCACGCCGAAGTCCTTCGACGACGAAGCCTTCGATCCGAAGAATCCCGATTACAAGTTCTGAAACCTGGGCCGTGAGAGGAAAGGTGAGGCTTTTCGGGAGGAGCGCACGACGTTCGACTCCTGGAACTCCTCACCTATCGTTGTATCGGTGAACTCACGATGCGGCGAATGACTCACCGCCGCGCGCGCTCAACGATACTTCTGCAGTTCGGCATCGGTGATCGGTTGCGCCGGCAGATTCAGCATGCCAGGCAAGTCGTTCAGCTTCGGCAAGCCGCTGACATTGGCCCAGCGGCCGCCAGACCCTTGGTAAATAAGCGTAGGCGTACCATCGAAACCGAGGTCCTGAAAGAGCTTGATGTTGTTGTCGAGCTTGTTCTTGTCGGCGGCGGGAATGTGCGCGAGCGGTGCGATGCCACCCGATTCGTCCTTCTCCGAGTAATGAGTTTCGAGTTCCTTGAGCAGTGCTGCGCCGTCTTTCGCTTCCAGCAACGCGGCCGCTTTGCCCGCCGAATCGGGCTTCAGAAAGCCCATAGGAATCCAATGCACCTGCAAGCCTGCCGCTTCATACGGTTGGAGCGCTTTCCACACCAGGTGACAATAAATACAGTTTGGGTCCATGAAGACATAAAGCGTCGACTTCACGTTCGACCCATTCGCACCTTCGACGATCGCACTCGCATTCTGCAGACTCGCGGCGGCCGTTGCAGGCAGCCATGTGGGCTCTGGAGCGGCGGCAGCCATAGCGCCCGCGCTCATGGCCAGTGCGCCTGCGGCGATCAGCATGCGTGTGAACTTCTTCATTCTTTTCCTCTGACGTGGATAGCGCGTCGCGTCTCGCGCGCTGTAAAGCGAAGGCTCGTATCTTAGGGTCAGGCCGTGGCACGTCACTGACGCCAATATGGCAAAGGCGTCAGGTTAACAGCAAAGGTGAGAGTTTGCGGGAGGACGTCGAGGGCTAGAACTTGAACCGCAACTGAAACCCGATGGTAAATGGCAAATCGTCGGACGGTATCGGCGGAATGACAATGAAGTTCACGCCCACGCGCTTGTAAGCCACCATCACGATAGGCGCCACCACGGGCCCGATCGTATGGTCGTGACCCAGGCCCCAGTTGCCATAGTTGTAGCCGGAGATGATGCCGCCCATTGCCGCGAGCCGCACGAAGCCCCAGTGAAGGAACTCGGGCGCCCACACCGCGCCGCCATAATAAGAAGGCCGGCGCAGCGAGTTGCGAAAGCCGCCTGCCGTGAGCGCCCACGTGTCGCCTGGCCAGCATTCGATGCCGAGGCCCGGGTTGAATTGTTCGAAGTCCTTGTCGGGATGGATGTGGTACGAGCCCACCATCGCGTCTACCCACAGGCCTGAACTGCACCAGTTCGCCGCGTGCGCCGGGCGCGCCGCGCCGAACAGCAACAGCGGCAAGAGCAGCAGGGCGGCAGCCGCGCCGCGTTTCGTTTGCTTCGCTTTCGTTGTCGCTTTCGTTGTCGCGGTCCTTGTCGTTCTGGTTGCTGCGCCACCTTGCTTCTGCCAAAACCGCATGGGCTCTCCGTCCTTTATTGCGCCGATCCGCTATGGGGATCGCCTGTCTTCTGATTGCTGGTTCGCGGTGAATGACGAACTGTACCGCAACCCGATGCGTGCGCAATGGAGTCCAGGCTCGGATCGGGCGACTCGTTCGCCGCAGGCATGATGCCAGCGTAGCGAGTCGTCCCGATGAAAGCGAAGCGTCAGAGACCGAGGTCGGAGAGTCCCGGATGGTCGTCGGGGCGGCGCCCGAGCGGCCAGTGGTAAAGACGATCTGCCTCGCGGATCGGCAGGTCGTTGATCGAGGCGTGACGATGCGCCATCAGGCCGTTCGCGTCGAATTCCCAGTTTTCGTTGCCGTACGAGCGGAACCAGCTGCCCGAATCGTCGCGCCACTCGTAGGCGAAGCGCACCGCGATGCGATTGTCCGTGTACGCCCACAACTCCTTGATCAGGCGATAGTCGAGTTCGCGCGCCCACTTGCGCGTGAGAAGTTCGACGATCGCCGCGCGGCCCGTCACGAACTCGGCACGATTGCGCCACACGCTTTGCGGCGTGTACGCAAGCGACACGCGTTGCGGATCGCGCGTATTCCAGCCGTCTTCGGCGGCGCGCACTTTCTGCATGGCGCTCTCGCGCGTGAACGGCGGCAGCGGCGGGCGCACTTCGGGCGAATCACTCATGGTCTTGCTCCTTGTGTTGGTTGGCGCGCCGGGACGGTGCGCTCAATGGGGATCGGCTTCACGGCTTGTTTCGGTCGCCGCAAGCGCTTTTTGGCGCGAATGCTTCGAGCAACGATCGGCCTGCCGCGCGCGCGTCGAGCGCCGCATCGGCGTCGCCACTGACGAGCGCCACGCCGATTGCGCCGTCGATCAGGATCAGCCATTGGCGCGCGAGGCGGCCGGCGACACGGCGATCTACGCCGACGCTCGCAGCCCAAGCGTCGCTCTGCTCACGCACGAATGCGAGCAGACGTTCCTTGTGTTCGCGCGCGACCACGCGCACAGGGTCGTCGGGCGACGCGATTTCACCAGCGGCGTTGAGAAACGCGCAACCGTGAAAGCCCTCGGATGCAAACCACTCGCGCAATACGTCGAACATGCCCAAAAGGCGTGCCTGCGGCGTGCGTCCGCGCGCGAGCGTGCCGGCGACGAACCAGCGCATCCAGCGCTCGTCGCGCCGCGAAAGCGCAGCCGCGACTAACGCGTCCTTCGATTCGAAATACGTGTAGAAGCTCTTGCGCGCCGCGCCCGCCGCGCGAACGATCGCATCGACGCCCGTTGCGTGAATGCCACCGGCGTAGATCAGCGCCTCGGCGGCGTCGAGCAGACGCGCGCGCGCGTCGGCCTGCGGCGCTTGGGCGTTCGCTTCGATGTCAGTTAAAGCGGGCGAGGTCATGGCTAGTCTCTTTCGGCGGTATTGCGGATATCAAAGGGAGAATGATCGTTCTCCCAGTCCGCAATGTAGAACGATCATTCTCCCAAGTCAAGACACTTTGCCGCCGCGCGGTGCGCTCACACGATCCCAAAGCGCGCGTCCCGAAACCGCGAACACGGCGCCCACGACCAGGGTGAGGCCCAGCACGCGCGTGAGAGTAAGCGGCTCGCCGAGCAGCACCGTGGCAAGCGCCACGCTCGTCACCGGCGCCACCGCTGTAAAAACCGCGGCCTCGCCACCCGGCACGCGTGCCGCGCCCGCGTACCAGAGCCAGAATCCGCCCACTGTCGGTACGAGCGCGTAGTACGCCACGCCGAGCACGGCGTTCAGCGTCACGGCGTGGGCCGCGCCGAGCCAGCCGGGCAACGCGCACAAGCTCGATACGACGAAGCCGATGCCCGTCATCGCGCTCGCCTGCGCAAGAGGCGGCCATGGCCGCGAAAGCCGTTTGTTTAGCAGGACGAACAGGCTCTCGCACACGACCGCGCCGAGTATCATCGCATCGCCCGTGAGCGAGCGCGCGCCATCTCGATGCTCCGCGGGCGCGAGCGTGACGATCGCCACGCCGAGGCTCGCGATCGTCACCGAAACGAGCGTGCTGACACGCAGCCGCTCGCGCAGCACTAGCGCAGCCGTCAACGCGCAGACAGCGGGAAGCGTGCCGAGGATGATGCCGGCATCGCTCGCTGAGGTCCGCTGCGTGCCCGCGATCAGCAAGACCGTATAGCCGACGCTGCCAATCGCGGCCTGCGCGACGAGCAACAACGCGTCGCGCAGGCCAGGACGCGGAAACGCCGTGCGTGTGAGGCGCATGAGCAGCAGAAAGACCGGCAACGCAATGCCAAAACGCAGCGCGGTGGCGGGCAGCGGATCGAGCCCGGCGCCGATGGACTTGCTGGCAATCACCGTGCTGCCCACGGTAAGCATGGCCGCGGTCAATTGCCAATGCGCGACGGATCGGGGGGAGAGGGTCAAGCGCCGCGTGCTCTCGCGCGACGGCAATCGTATCGACATGGAGCGCTCCTCGTGGTGATACACCTGTATAGGCTCACCACGGCGCGCCGTCTTGGATCGTTGTGCGTCAGCGCCCAAGACATCTGAGGCGCGTGCGACTCATGCCGCGCGCGCGAGCCGGTAACGCCCCGGCGATACGCCGAACTGCCGCGCGAACGCGCGGTTCAGGTGGCTCTGGTCGCAGAATCCGGCGGCCAGCGCGGTCTGCGCCGGCGCATTGCCCGCCTTGAGCAAACGCCGCGCGAGCGCCACACGGCGATGCAGGATGTAGCCATGCGGCGCCACGCCGAACGCACGCAGGAAGCCGCGATGGAGCTGAAAGCGGCTCAGGCCCGCCGCCTGCGCGAGTTCGGCGAGCGAGAACGGCTGGGCCGGATCGGTGTCGATCATGTCGCGCACGCGCGCAAGCGACGCTGGTGAACACCGCGCGAGCGCGCGCCGGTGGCCGATCGCCTCGACGAGCCGCGTCATGACTTCGAGCGCAGCGGCGTCGAAGGCCATATGGGAGAGGTCGCCGCTATGGTCAGTGACATAGGTGAAAGCCGCGTCGAACAGCGCACGCAGACGCGGCTCGCTGATCACCGGCGCGTGAAGCGCGAATGTGGCGTCGTCGCCTTGCGTGATGTCGGCTTGCAGCGTGTCGACCCAGCGCGGTTCGAAGTACAGCATGCGCCACGTCCGCCCGGCGGCGTCGAGCGGGCGGCCGTCGTGCACCTCGCCTGGATTGACGAGGATGAGGTCGCCCGGCACGGCCTCGACCTGGCCCGCGTCGCTCAGCGAGACATGGCCGCCACGGTCGATCACGCCAATGCCGTACTGGTCGTGCGTGTGACGCCCGAACGAGCGCGCGGTGGCGGCCGTCATTGCATCGACGTCGCGCACGAGCGTGGCGTGGAAACGCACGGCATGGTTCGTGGCTGGCATGGTCGGCTCTCCGCTCGCTCGGACTCCAATGGGCGTATGAAACCCGAGTTTCGCGCGGCGCGCAATGTGCGCGTGAACGATGAGGTTGCCTGCGATCCGGCCCCGTCGCGTTATGCTTCGCGAACCGGGTGGAAGAAACGCGCGCCGCCAAACGTACTTAAGGGAATCGACGCGTTCAAGGGAGATGTGATGAAAGACCGACCGCTTGCGCCTCTCATTCGCGGCTCGCGCCGCGCATTCTGCATGGCGCTGTGCGCAGCGAGTCTCGCGGCGTGCACACCGCTGCGCGTGGTTACGCACAGCGTGAGCCGCACGGAAGCCGACGTGCCGCCCGGCCACTATGTGCTCGACGCGCATCACTGGAGTGTCGTGTTCGATGTCGATCACTTCCGCTACTCGCGCTTCGTCATGCGCTTCGACCGCGCGCAGGCAACGCTCGACTGGCAGGCAGGCGGCCTCGACACGGCCTCGGTCGATGCGACCATCGACGCCACAAGTCTCGACACCAACGTCAGCGCGCTCGATGCCATGGTAAAAGGCACGCAGATGCTCGACGTGCAGCGTTACCCGCAGATCCGCTTCACAAGTACGCACTTCGAGCGCACGGGAGAGGGGCGCGGCACGCTCACGGGCAACCTCACGATACGGGGCGTGACGCAGCCCGTCACGCTCGATGTGACCTTGAACGGCTACGCGCCGAATCCGCTCACGAAGCAGCCCACGCTCGGCTTTGCCGCATCGGGACATTTCAACCGCTCGGCGTTCGGCTTGACGAGTTGGTATCCGGCCGTGGGCGACGAGATCGACGTGCGCATCGAAGCCGAATTCGAGCAGCCCACGGCGGGCGCAGCGCAGTAAAACCGCTGCGAGTTCAGGCGGCGGTCCAGTCCAGAATCACCTTGCCGCTCTCGCCTGAGAGCATGGCCGCGAAACCCTGCTCGTAGTCGTCCACGTTAAATCGGTGCGTGATGATGGGCGAAAGATCGAGCCCGCTTTGCAGCATCGCGACCATCTTGTACCAGGTCTCGAACATCTCGCGGCCGTAAATGCCCTTGATTTCCAGACCTTTGAAGATCACCTGGTTCCAGTCGATGGCGGTTTGCGCGGGCGGAATGCCGAGCAGCGCGACCTTGCCACCGTGGTTCATCGACTCGAGCAGCGCCGTGAACGCGCTCGGCACGCCCGACATTTCGAGGCCCACGTCGAAGCCTTCGGTCATGTGCAGTTCGGTCATCACGTCGCGCAGCGACTCGCGCGCAACGTTCACGGCGCGCGTCGCGCCCATCTTGCGCGCGAGCTCGAGGCGATAGTCATTGACATCCGTGATGACGACGTTGCGCGCGCCCACGTGCTTTGCGATCGCCACCGCCATGATGCCGATCGGCCCGGCGCCCGTGATGAGCACGTCCTCGCCCACGAGGTTGAACGACAGCGCCGTGTGCGTGGCGTTGCCGAACGGATCGAAGATCGCGGCGAGATCGTCGGAGATCTCGGGCGGGATTTTGAACGCGTTGAAGGCCGGAATCACGAGATATTCGGCGAATGCGCCTTCGCGGTTCACGCCCACGCCCGTGGTGTTGCGGCACAGATGACGCCGCCCCGCGCGGCAATTGCGGCAAAAGCCGCAGGTGATATGCCCTTCGCCCGACACGCGATCGCCAATCTGGAAGCCGCGCACCTCCTGGCCCATTTCAACGATCTCGCCTACGTATTCGTGGCCCACGTGCATCGGCACCGGAATGGTCTTCTGCGCCCAGTCGTCCCATTTCCAGATGTGGATGTCGGTGCCGCAAATCGCCGTCTTGCGGATCTTGATCATCACGTCGTTATGGCCGACTTCGGGCTTCTTCACGCGCGTGAGCGTGAGTCCTGGCGCGCGTTCGAGTTTGGCAAGAGCTTTCATTTGATTCGCAATCCTTGTTAAATCACACCGAGCCGCTTGCCGACGCGCGCAAACGCCTCTACGGCGCGCCCGATCTGCGCGGACGTGTGCGCGGCGCTCATCTGCGTGCGAATGCGCGCGCGGCCCTTGGGCACGACGGGATACGAAAAGCCGATCACGTACACGCCCTCGTGCAGGAGCGCGTCGGCCATTGTCGAGGCGACCTGCGCGTCGCCGAGCATGACCGGAATGATCGGATGCTCGCCGGGTACGAGCGTGAAGCCGAGCGCGCTCATTTCGCGGCGGAACTGTGCGCCGTTCTCGCGCACGCGGCGGCGCAGCTGCGCGCCTTCGTCGCTCGCAATCAGTTCTAGCACTGCAAGCGAAGCGGCCGCGATGCTCGGCGTGAGCGTGTTCGAGAAGAGATAGGGACGCGAGCGCTGGCGCAGCAAGTCGATCACTTCCTGTTTCGCCGCGATATAACCGCCCGACGCGCCGCCCAGCGCCTTGCCGAGCGTGCCGGTAATGATGTCGACGCGCTGCAGGACGCCGCAGTGCTCGGGCGTACCGCGCCCATGCTCGCCGATGAAGCCCACCGCGTGCGAGTCGTCGACCATCACGAGCGCGTCATAGCGGTCCGCGAGATCGCAGATGCCCTTGAGGTCGGCGATGATGCCATCCATCGAGAACACGCCGTCTGTGGCGATGAGCTTGTAGCGTGCGCCGGCTTCGTCAGCTTCCTTGAGCTTTGCTTCGAGGTCCGAAAGATCGTTGTTCTTGTAGCGGTAGCGGCGCGCCTTCGAGAGGCGCACGCCGTCGATGATGCTAGCGTGATTGAGTTCGTCGCTGATGATGGCGTCGTCTTCGCCGAGGAGCGTTTCGAAGAGGCCGCCGTTTGCATCGAAACAGCTCGAATAGAGAATGCAATCTTCGGTTTGCAGGAACGTGGCGAGCGCGCTTTCGAGTTGCTTGTGCACGGTTTGCGTGCCGCAGATGAAACGCACCGACGCCATGCCGAAGCCGTCTCGATCGAGACCGTCTTTGGCGGCGGCGATGAGGCGCGCGTCGTTCGCGAGGCCCAGGTAGTTGTTCGCACAGAAGTTGAGCACGTCGCTGCCGTCTGCAAGCCGGATATCGGCCGACTGCGGCGTGGCGATCACGCGCTCGTTCTTGTAGAAGCCATCCGCGCGGATCTGGTCGAGCGTCGCGCGCAAGTGGTCGAGATACGGGGTACGCATGAATCGTGCTCCTCACATAGCCGCGGCATGACGCGGTTTGCTAGCGGTTTTGCTAGCGGTTTTGCTATAGTCGCCGACAGCCACTGGCGAAAATTTCCGTTATTTCGAACCTAAGTTCGATATGTCGAACGCACTCTAATCGATGAGGCCGTGAATGGCAAGCACCCGCAAACCGCGCACCGCACCGGCGAGCGCCGTTCCTGACACACCCGCATCGGCCGCAACTGGCGGACTGCCTGCATCCGCCGTGCCCGCCACCGCGCCGCCGCGCGTGGGCGAACAGATCCAGCGGCTGCGCACCGAGCGCAAGATGACGCTCGACGACCTCTCGCGCGCCGCGGGCGTCTCGAAATCCATGCTATCGGAAATCGAGCGCGACAAGGCAAATCCGACCATTGCCGTGGCCTGGCGGCTCACGAACGCGCTGGGGGTCAAACTCGATTCGCTGTTCGCCGCCCCGAAGCCGCCCGACGCGATCGCCGTGGCTGGGCCGCACGACATTCCGACGCTGCACGGCCACGAAGCGGGTTATCAGTTGCGCGTGTGGGGGCCGATCGAGCTGGCCGGCAACTTCGAGTGGTATGAGCTGACGCTCAAGCCCGGCGGGGCGCTGATTTCGGCCGCCCACGAACCGGGCACGCGCGAGCATCTCACGGTGTTGCAGGGGAGCATCGAAGTCGAGGCGGCCGGCACGACGCGGCGCCTGAAAGCCGCGGACACGGCGCGCTATATCGCCGATCAACCGCACGCGATCCGCAACGCAGGCAAAGGCGAAGCGCGCGCGCTGCTGGTGGTGATTCACGGCTAATCAGACGCCTCACCGCAAGCCCTGGCCGAACGGACGAGGCTGCGCGATCGCTCCGACTACTGTATATTTATACAGTGAAAGTCCGACTGGAGCCGTCGATGTCCCTCCCAACCGAACTGCCGCGCGAGCACGATCTGGCGGCCTTGCGCTTTCAGGCCGCGGCACGCGACCTCGAACTCATCGTGCGTAACATCGCGCAGCGCTATATCGCGCGGCAGGTGCCGCTCACCTGGCGACTGCTGCATGCCATCGAGGCGGAAGCGCTAGCGGATCTCGGCTTCGCCAGCCGCCACGACGCGCTCATGCTCGGCCTCTTTCAGCGGCCGGGCGACCTCGCCTGGCCGGAAACCGACGAAACCGTCGACTTCGGGCATTCCAACGCGCTGCCGGCCGTATTCGCGTTCGCCGTCTCGGCCTATGAACGCGCCGCGCAATGCGCGGACGAGGCGCGCCGCCAGGCAAAACGCAACGAGGCCGTGCGGCGTGCGAGGGCCTGGGGTGGCTAGCCGCATGGCGCAGACGCGTCACACGGAACGATTACGGCGGCAATGATCCCGCTATCGCTATAATGTTCACGTAACGCAACTAACGGAATGATAGAGATGGCATCCTCCACTTCCTCACGCGACCTCTTCGACCAGCAACGCCAAGACTGGCAACGCGACCCCATCGCCGCATTCGACGCATGGCTCGCTTCGCAGGACTTGCGCCGCTCCTCCGCCGAGGTCTATCGCGTGCAATGGGGACGCTTTCTCGAATGGCTCGCGCTCAAGCGCAAGACGATCATGACCGTGGATACCGGCACGATCGCCGAATTCGTCGCAAGCCTCGACGTCAAAAAACCGCAGCGGCTTCGCTACCTGCGGCTCATCGAGCGCGTGCTCGATCACGTGCGCGAAATCGAACTCGCCTCCACCAACCCGGCGCGCTTCATTGCCCAGGACGGCGAAGCCGCATGGCGCAACGCACGCGAGAACGAACCGACCGGCTTCCTCACACCCGATGAGCGCGCCGCGATCATCGGGCAGTTGTTCTCGCCGCTCGTCGAACCCTCTGCCGCGAAACGATGGCGCGAACGCCGCGACCGCGCGCTCGTCGCCATTTTTCTGGGCGGCGGTCTGAAAACGGGAGACGCCATCGCGCTCACGCTCGATTGCGTGGCGATCGGCTCGGAGTGGGTCACGATCGAAGCGGCCAACCCGGCATTTACACGCGTCACGCGACTGACGCCTTTTGCCGTCGACGTGCTCGGCGCCTGGCTCGAAGCGCGCAGACTGGCTGGACTACCAGGGCAACTGGTTTTTCCTGGCTCGCCTTCGGGACGCTCCATGCACAAGGCCACCGTGTTGCGCGCCATCGACGCATTGATGGAGGCCGCCGGCGTAGCCGAAACCCGCGCCGAACGCGCAAGTCCGCAAACCCTGCGCAACACGTTCGCTGCGGATCTGTTCGAGCGCGGCGTGGATACCGATCAGGTAGGGCAGTGGCTCGGTTTCCTGCAGCCGATCTCTGCGGGGCGACTCCATCGCGCATGGAAAACGTGGGCGGAACGCGAGACGGCACAACACGCATCCGAGCAAAACGAGAAGGCGTGAAACTTCGCGCCCGCGGGTGATCTGCCTCTCGGCGGTCGCATGCGCATCTCCCGTAAAAGCTCACGTATCCGGGCGGCGCTGACTGACCGTCTGATCCGATAAGCGCTCACGAAGCCTGTTCGTGCGAGTGCTTGCCTGCCATGAAGCGCGCGTACGCCGCGAGCTTCGACAGCCCCGTGCCCGACGTGTGCTCGCACTCCGGGCAAGTGAATTCGAAACCATCGTCCACTTCGGACAACTCCGGTTCTCCTTCGTGACAGTTAGGGCAACGCGTCGGCAAGGCGACGTGACCATCGACCGCGGTGCCGAGGCTCGCCAGTTCGGTGTCGCCCAGCCGGCCCGCAGCGGCAAGTGAACAGAGCACGGACGCGACCGATGTGTCGAGTCCTTGCTGGCCGCGTAATGCCGTGACTTGCCGGGTGAGCACGTCCACTTCATCGGAGCGTTCGCGCAGCACGGCGTCGAGCCGGTCGGCGCGAGCCTTCGCCGTTGCCAGTTGCTGGATGAAATCGAATTCCTTCTTGCTGGCATCGCGCTGCGCCGCCTGCCAGGTCGACGACATCGTGCGCAACGAGTCCAGTTCGACCAGCATGGGCTTGACGCGTCGTTCGGCCTCGGCGAGCGCGTCCTTGATCTGCTGCGCATAGTGCTCGGTGCTCTTGCGCATTTCCTCGTGCAAGCCGTCGATGCGATCTCGCAAACCCGCGTTGGTCGTCTGCTCCGCCTCGACCCGTTTGCGCAGCGCGTCGTTTTCCGTTTCGAGCCGCTCCAGCAGCACTTCGCGGTTGCCATGCGCCGCGACGCCCTGCGCAGATGCCGCGGCGAGCTGGCTCTCGAGTTCGCGCACCCGCTCATAGGCCGCTTCCACCCGAGCTTCGCTGCGTTGCAACATCTCAGCGGCGGCCGAGCGACGGGCTTCGGCCTCGCGGGTCGCCTGTTCGGCATCGAGGCGGCCAGCTTCGAATTCCGTGCGTTCAGACTGCAGGGCATCGCCCGCGAGCGCCAGCGCTTCCTCGAAAAGCGCGCCAAGCAGTTCGCCGGCGCGCTCTTCCAGCGCGGGCGGAATCGCTCCGGCGCCCACACGCACTTTTGACGTCGCGCGAATGCGTTGCCAAAAAAGCTCGATGTCCTTTGGGATGTCGCTCGCACTGCCGGTCTGGGTCAGTTCGCGGACAGCGGCCATCGAAGGCTTGATCTCGAAATCGAAGAACAAGCGTTTACAGGCATGCAATGACAGTTCTTGCCTGCGTGCACCGTTGTTGCGCAAATGCTCGATTTCTTCGCGGATTGCCTGGCGGTCCTGGTCTCGCATATTCGTCTTCTCGGCAGGGGAGTGGACGAATAATAACAAATTACGTTCTATTTGCTACGTTTTCGAGTGGCAAGATCGCCGGAGGTAGAGAAATGGCGTTGAGTGGGCGCTTTCTATCGATGCAAGGCGAGATCGAGTGCGTTTCCCCGTGAAACAAATCGAACTTTGTTTCATAAGCCCTTGTAAACGCGCGAATTTTCGATCCGATTTTACTGCGATCCGTTGTTTCACGCGAGCGGGCTCAATCCGTTGCTCCGTCGGTTCGACTGGAATGTGGATATCTCCGGTTACTCGCGGGGAGATTCTTGCTTGAGAGATATAAAAGTAAACACCCTTGATACCGGTTAAAAACGTTAACGCCACGGCAAACCCTTATCTGGCGGGGCTTTCCGGGCGGTCAGGTGAAACTTTACGGGACCCTGGGTGAGCGCCTGCGGGACAGTTGGGTGACGGGCTTCGGGAATGCCGGTGAGCCAGTGCGGGAAAGGACGTGAGCGGGTTCAGGAGCGGTGGGATTCTTGACTTCCCGGCAACGGTGAGACGATACAGGAGGCCATGGCCGGGCAGGTCGCGAGTGGCTGGGCCTGGCTGTGATGTTACGGGAAATGCAACGGTGAGCGGGTTCGGGAGGGGGGATTCGCACCATTTTTCGGCTAAATCCACGGCTTGAAACGCGTGAAGTGAGAAAGATCGGGAAAAAATGCGGATCGAAGGTGAAGTTTTTCGGGAGCCAACGGGCAAATTCGGGTGATTTGGGCGGCTCGAGGGCCCAAAGGTGAGCCTTTTCAGGGGCTTGCCTGCCGATCGAACCGATCTGCCGACTCCGTGCGACTCGTCGCCGAGACCTCTGCGCAGCGAAAGGTGAGGATTTTCAGGAGATTTCCGCAGTGCCGCGAAATGCGAGGCATCCGTCGACGCCCGCATGGTGAAGGTGAGGGTTTTCAGGACAATTTTTCAGCAGATTTCGTGCCAAAGGTGAGCAAATTCGGGAGGAAGTTGGTGTTCACTGCGCTGCGAACGCCGAAATTGCGTGGTTGCAGATGGGGCTTGTTTTCGTTGGGTTACCGCTCAGGTGAGATTATTCAGGAGCGGTTTTTCGGCAGCCTCGCATTTGTTCGGATGTTCTCCCTCTCTCTGAGGTGAGGTGATACGGGAGTCGACAGCGCATTCCCGTGCTGGCTGCGGATGTGGATAAGTCGCGGAATCCATTGATTTTTTCTTCCCGATGCCATGAGCGGTGAGGTTTTCCGGGAGACGCCGCGACCGTGCAGAGCAACAGGCTCTGGACGCAAATGGTGAGTGTTTTCGGGAGCCGTCGCAGCATGGCCGCCGTAGTGGTGGCCTTCCGGAGCAGATTGGTTGGTTTAGCCGGCGCAACGATAGGTGAGAGTATTCGGGACCCTTGGGGCACGTATGGCTAGCCGCCCGACGATTCGAACCGTCGATGGCCGGTTTACGCAGCCTTTGCCTCCACAATTTGGACTCTCCGGTGAGCCTGGGCGAGCGATGTGCCGTGTTTTGCTGCAGTGCGATCGCATCGCAGCGGACTTTTTAGGCCGTGACCGGTCGGGAACCTCGATTTCGTTGCCACGGACCCAGTTTTCTCACCGTGCGCGCGAAAATATTTAAGGTGAGGTAATACGGGAGTAGATGGCGCCCCTTGCCGCACCGACAGAAATACGGGATCGGGCCGGATCGCGCATGAGGCAAAGCACCCCGCTGGAAGGACATCTGGCCAAAGGTGAGGCGATACGGGAGGGTGTCGCGGTGAGCGGCGCGCGCGATGTGCGCATCACCGGCAATGGTGAGGGAGGCCCTATAGACGCCTATCACCACAGACGGTATCCTTTCGCGAAATTCTCTCCTCGACCCGACGCATGGCCACGAAGCGCGTGAAAAAGACCGATGTGGTAAGCCCCAGCTCGGCGGAATTGCGCAAGGCCGTCGAGGCGATCGCGATCCAGCCGAAGAGCGGCAAGATCACCCTGCTGACCCGCAAGCTGTTCAACGTTTTGCTGGCTGTCGCCCAGCAGGCGGACGAGTCGGGCGACACCTACCGTGCGCTGCTTTCCGACATCGTCGCCAACTCGGCGTTCGATTCGAACGATACCGCGCTCGTGAAAGAGCACCTGCGCCGCATGGTGTCGGTGCAGGTCGAATGGAGCCAGGGCACGTCGAGCCAGAAGCCCGGCCGCAAGTGGGGAATCTCCACGCTGATTGCGGACGCGGAAATTCTCGAGGATCCGCAAACCCGTCGCGTCTGGGTGGAGTTCTCGTTCGCGCCGAAGATCAAGAAGAAGCTGCTGGATCCGGTCCAGTACGCCCGCCTGAGCCTCCAGTTCCAGAGCCAGTTGCGCAGCAGCGCGGGACTTGCGCTTTACGAGATCTGCGTGCGCTATCTGACCAACCCCAGCCATCTGACGATGCGCGAGACCTGGGAGTGGTGGCGCCCGATCCTTTCCGGGACCCCGGACACCGAAGCCGGCGACGAAGCCAAACGCGAATACAAGTATTTCAAGCGCGATTATCTGCGGCCCGCAATTGCCGAAGTCAACGCGGTGACGAACATCTTCGTCGAGTTGATCGAGCATCGCGAAGGGCGTCGTGTCGCCGAAATCCAGTTTCGCGTGACCGAGCGCAAGCAGCCGATGCTCGCGCTCGACGAGCATCCGAATGTGTTCGACAGCACGCTCGTCGACCGCATGGTCAAGATCGGCATTCCGCTCAAGGAAGCCCAGTCGCTTTACGCCGATAGCGAGGAAAACCGCATTCGCGCCGCGTTGCAATTGACCGAGCAGCGCATGCGCAGCACGAGCTTGCCGCCGGTGCGCAGCGCCGCGGCGCTGTTCAAGGACGCGTTGAAGAAGGGCTATGCGCCGCCGGTCGAGACTGCGGCCGGCGCCACACCAGCCGTTGGCCGCAGCGCCGCCGCAGCAGTGACAGCCGACGACCCGAAGGCCCGGCTGCTCGATGAGTACGCGGCGTATCGGCGCAAGGAAGCGCGCTCGCTCTACGAGGAGCAGGGCGACATGGAGCGCGAGCTTGCGCGTCAGTCGTTCGAGACGGATGAACTGCCGGGACTGGGCTCGCATTTGCGCGATGACTGGCGTCGTCGCGGGCTGGAATCGAAGCTGGCCGACACGGCGTTTTTCGATTGGCTCGCGCGCAAGACCTGGGGCGAGCCGACCGATGGCGATCTGCTCGCGTTCACGCTGAGCCAGACGCGCGCAGCCTGACCTTCCTATGTAGCCGGCCCGCGCAAGGCGGGCGGTGGTAGTGGCCGTTCGGCCGATCTGTCAGACGTGGAACGATCCCGTCCTGTCGTCGACGGTCCGCCCGATGATGCATGGCGGCCGTCGACAAAATTTCCAACATTACTTCGTCTTCAAGATCTGCTCGATCTGCTGAAGAATCGCATCGCGTCGATCTTTGGTGAGTCCCTTCAGCCGCAGTTCGAGCCGGTCGTCGCCATATGACTTCAGGTCGCCGACGGCCACACCATCCAGTTTGATCTCCAGCCGTTGGGCGTAGCGTTGCCGCCCAGCCGGTTTCGGGCTTTCCTGCGCGCTCGCCCGGCCTTTCACGATATCCGCCACCTGACGCGTGCTGAGGTCGTCGGCCACGATGCGGTTGATGAGCCGAAGCGTCGCATCGGTGCCGCGCGCTCCGTGATAGCGCCCAACCTGATAGGCCATGTTCGAGCCGAAGCGGTCCGGGCGTGCCACCATTTCCTGCATGACCGATTCCGGCAACTTGCCGATCGAGAGCGCAACCGCGACCGTCGATTCATCGAGACCGAGGTGATCGGCAAGTTCGCGCTGACTCTGAAAATGCTTTTCGTCGATGAATCGCTTCCACACCACCGCGTTGTCGAAGACGGTTTGGGAGTCGCGCTGGACGTTCAGGTCGTAACCGAGTTTGTAGCTCTGAATGCCGATCGGCAGGTCGACGACGATCGCCTTGACGACTTCCTTGTTCGCTTCTTTGAGCGCCCGCACGCGGCGGCCGCCGTCGCTTACGTAGTAGCTGCCCGGCGACGCGTAGTCGGGAATCACATGGATCGCCTGCTGCTGCCCTTGCTTCGCGAGATTGACAGCGAGTTCTGCGATCGACGCCTTCAAATAAAAATGACGCGGATTGAAGGGGCTCGGCTTGATGTCCTTCAGCGGCAACTCGATGATCTGCCCCGGACGATAGCCGTGTGCGACGCGCCAGGCGCGGTATTCGATCGACTCGTTTTCCAGGCCGGGCGCGTCGCTGGGAACAGGCTCGAGCGCGGATTCAAAGCCAGTCACAAGGGTTGGCTGACTCGAACGTCCAGCCACTTCTTTCGTCTTCGGCTTGTCCTCGACGAGCCCGTCGATGGCGTTGAGGCGGTCGAGTGCAGTGCGCTTTTCGCTGCTCGTCGTATCAGGCCGAGCCTGAAAGCCTTTGGCGAATTGGGAGGGTTTCATTCAGGGTCCTTTATGCGCATAAAGTCAGGGGAGCATCGCCGCGATCTCGTCGGCACATGCGCGCACTTCCACTGCGGCGAGGCGAGCGCCGCGGTCGTTCATTTGCAGAACGGTCTGGCCCAATGCCATCGCCTGCTTGTACGCCTCACGTGTGGGAATCTGCGTTCTAAGCAGAGGGAAACCAAGTTCTTCCAGGGCGCGCTTCAGCTCGCGCGTGAGCATGCGCTTCTCTTCGGTCTTGTTCAGCAGGAATACCGCGCGCAGATCTTCGTTCATGACCTGGGCCTGCTGAATGAGCTTTACGAGACCAACGCTCGACCAATAATCCGCCGGAGAGGACGAAGTCGGAATGACGGCGACGGTGGCGGCGAGCAACACGACGCCAGAGACCTTCTCCGTAATCGACGGCGGGCAGTCCACCACGATCACGTCGTAGTCGTTGATGAACTTCTTGATCTCCCGGTGGATCTGGCCACCGGCTTCGGAGAGATTGACCACCGGGAAAGGGATGCCGGTGTCACCGTCGGCTGATGCACTGGCCCAATGGACTAGCGTGTTTTGGCCGTCGGCATCCACGACGAGCACCCGCTTCCCCTTCTCGTGAAAGGCCGCGCCGAGATGCATCGCGATCGTGCTCTTGCCGACCCCGCCCTTTTGTTGCGTGACTGCGATTATCTCTGCTGCCAATTGGTATTCTCCTTTTTGCTATTAGCTTGGGATTTTACCTGGAATGTTTTTCAGTTCAATGATTTTTGGCGTTATTCGCGGCCGAATTAGCCATTCGGACAAGGTTTATGCGCATAAAGGTCGGACGCGGGTCTGTGCGGATGCCGCAGAGCGTTCGCGCGCGGCACGAAAATTTGCCGAGACGACGCGCTCGATTGAAGGCGTACCTCGATCGCATAACGCGCCCACCTCACAGCTTTATGCGCATAAAGACAGCATCCCGCCCATCGCATCAGCGCGTCTCAAACAAGCGCGTGACCGATTGAACCTCCCTGCGAATCCGAAGCACGACAACATGGCAGCAGCCGGTGACAAAAGACCCGTGCCCGTCGGTTGCAGCGACATGCGTACGCATCAGCCTCTCCCACCGGTAAAATTGCAGCGATTCCCCGGTCTCACCGACGGTCACCCACCACTCCCCTTCTCGTACGCCTGACGTCATGATCACGATCTACCACAACCCCCGCTGCTCCAAGTCCCGTGCGGCTTGCGACCTGGTCTCCGCCACGAACGCGAACGAGCCAGTCGAGGTGATTGAGTACCTGAAGCAACCGCTCACCGTCGACCAACTGAAGGCGCTGCATGTGATGCTGGGCGGCCCGCTACTCGACATGATCCGCACCGGTGAAACCGAGTACACGGCGCTCGGCCTCGACGCACCCGGTATCACAGATGATCAGCTGTACGAAGCAATTGCGCGGCATCCGATTCTGCTGCAGCGGCCCATCGTCGTACGCGATGGCCGCGCCGTGATCGGCCGCCCGACTGAAAACGTCGCGGCCCTGCTTGGTTGAAATCGTAGGGATAGATGTGCTGGATTGCGCACGCGCTAAAAGCGAGTGAATCGCCGGCGCGAAAGCCCTCACGCGTGGACGAGTTGCAGTCATCGCCATGCGCGCACGGAAATTGCATCTTTGCTAACCTGCAGACGAATCCCACGCGAAGCCCGTATTCATCAGCACTCCACGTAAGTTGTCCACAAGCTTATGCCCAAAATCTGTGGATAAATTCGCGTTACCCCCTGTTATCCACAGCGCCCGCTGATACCGGGCTGGCCCGCGCGCGTGCGCATCGCCGGAATGCGCACGCGTCTATGATGATGTTTCCATCCATGCGCTTCGCGCGCACCTCCGAGGAAACCGAAATGGCCTACAAGATCGCGGTTGTGGTCGGCAGTCTGCGCAAGGATTCATTCAATCGGCAACTCGCGCACGCAGTGACATCGCTGGCTCCCGCCGATTTCACTTTCGAGTATCTCGACATCGGCGTGCTGCCGCTCTACAGCCAGGACTACGACGCCGATTATCCGGAGGTGGCCCGCCGCTTCAAGCAGCAGATCGAAGCGGCCGACGGGCTGCTCTTCGTCACGCCCGAATACAACCGCTCGATTCCGGGTGGCCTTAAAAACGCGCTCGACTGGGGTTCGCGGCCGTGGGGCACGAATTCGTGGAGCGGTAAGCCTGGCGCCGTGCTCGGCACGTCTCCGGGGGCGACCGGCACGGCCCTCTCGCAGCAGCATCTACGCAACGTGCTCGCCTATCTCGACGTCGCAGTGCTCGGGCAGCCCGAGATGTTCATCAAGCACGACACGAGCCGCATCAACGAGAAAGGCGAGATCGTCAGCGAGGACACCCGCAAGTTCCTGCAAGGCTTCGTCGATAAGTACGTAGCCTGGATCAAGCGCCAGCTCGGCCGCTGACGCCTGATCGCGACCAACGCCACATCGCGCGAGCGGGGCTCAGTGCAAGGTGCGCCGTTGCCCCGGCATGTCCTTGTGGTGCTCGGGCGAGTCTTCCTCGTACTCGAGGAATTCGTCCGGAATCTGCGGCGCGGCGCCTGCTGCGGGCCGCGTTGTTTCGGGCGCGGCAGGCACGTCCACGTGATGCGCGCCCATCACCGCTCCCGCGCCGGGCGCGCTTGCGGAAGTGAGCACGGTCGCCTCGGCCTCGCTCGTCGGCCGCATCGATTCGACGGTGGGGTCAAGCGTGGGTTCGACGGCAGCGTGTTCGCGCGCGGCTTCGCTCTGCGCGGCACGGCGGCGCATGGCATCGGCGAACTCGGAGAGACCCAGTTCGTCGAGCGCCGAGTGCTCGCGCGCAACCGGGTGATCCGTCGCCGGCCACGCCCACGGTGTGCCGCGTAGCGCCACTTCCGTCGCGTGCTCCTCGCGCAGCGTCTCGTATGCGAGGTTCGCGTGCGCCTCGTCGCTCACATGCACGCCGATACGCACGGCTTCGCCCGGCGGCGGCGTCATGCCGGTCTGGGCCTCGGCGGTTCGGCGCGCGTCGCCCGTCGATGAGAAAAAACTGCCTACGAGCCGCTCGATGCCGGCCAGCACGCCTTCTGCGCGCGCCGGCAGGTCGATGTCGTCCGCCGCGAAGCCGCGTTGCAGCAACGCGTCCTGCGCGTGGCGTGCCTCGTCGTAGGTTTGGAAAACGCCGGTCACGGTCTGTTTCATGGCAGCCTCCTTCGCCAGATGGCGACGCTCGCTTACATCATGCGCCGATTGTGCTTCGGTTGGCGCATGCCGCGCGTGACGCCACATCACGTCTAACCGCCTGATTCAGCGGGTCGCGCTGCCTGCCGCAAGCCTCGTGCCGCGAGGCGTGTCATTCGCGTTCCGTCATGCCCGCGGGCTCTGGAGCGTCGCGTCGTGCTCGTGTTTCGTCCGCGCGTGGCGGTCCTCGCGAATGGCCTCGAGCATTTTCTCCAGCAGCGCGATGTCGAACGGCTTCGACAGCACGCGCACATCGGCATTGCGCGTGCGCTCGAGCTCCTCCGCGTAGCCCGTCACGAGGATCACCGGCAGTTCCGGCTCGAGTCCCTGCAGCGCCTCGGCCAGATCGATGCCGTTCATCGTCCCCGGCATATGGATGTCGGATAGCACGAGATCGAAGCGCGGCGTGTGCTCGCCCTCGGCAAGCGGCGCTTCGACCCGTTGCAGCGCGCTCGCCGCATCGCTCGCACAGGTTACGCGGTGGCCCATCATCTGCAGGAGCGCCTCGGTGCCGGCGGCCACTTCGTCGTTGTCCTCCACCAGCAGCACGCTCAGCCCGTGCTGCACCTCGGCGCTTTCCTCGCGCGGCTCGCTCGGCCGTGGCGCCGGCGGCTCGACGAGGGAGCGCGGCAGATACAGATGCACCGTCGTACCCGCGCCGATCGCGCTGTCAATCGCGGCGAGGCCGCCCGTGCGCTCGCAGAACGCAAACACCTGCGGCAGCCCGAGACCGGTGCCCGTGCCCTTCGACTTGGTCGTGTAGAGCGGCTCGAACGCGCGCGCGAGCACGTCGGGCGGCATGCCGGTGCCGGTGTCCTCGAGCGTGATGTGCACGAAGTCTCCGTCGAGCGGGAAGCCTTCGTCGGGCCGGAAGCTGATATTGCGCGCGCGCACCGTGAAACGGCCGCCGTTGGGCATGGCGTCGCGTGCGTTCACGGCGAGATTGATCAGCGCAAGTTCGAACTCAGCCACATCGACGAGCACGGGCCACACGTCGTCGTCGACTTCGACGACGAGCGACACCTTCGCGCCCAGCGACGCGCGCAGCAGTTCGCGCGCCGCCGGCAGCCATCGTCCGACGTGAATCGTCTCGTTGCGCAGCGGCTGTTTGCGCGCCACACCCAGCAGCTGACGCGTGAGCGACTGGCCGCTCTTGAGCGCGCGCTCGACCGCCGAGAGTTCGCGCTCGAAGGCCGCCGCGCCGCGCCGCCGCGCGATCTGCACGTTGGCCGAGATGATCATCAGCAGGTTGTTGAAGTCGTGCGCGACACTGCCCACGAGGTTGCCGAGCGCTTCCATCTTGCGCGATTGCCGGTAGGCGGATTCGATCGAGCGTCGCATCGAGGCCTCGGCCTGCCAGCGCTCCCACGCCTCCTCTTCGGCGGCGAGGCGCCGCAGCGAAAGCCAGATCACGCACCACAGCGCGATCGACGGCGTGAACATCGAGATGATGAGCACGCTCAGGTGCCGGTACCAGGCCGCCCAGATCTCGGGCGTGCGATACGCGCAGGTCACGTAGACGGGGTACGCGCCCACGCGCCGGAACGCGAGGATCACATTGCTGTCGAGTAGCGCGGAATGCATGTGCACGACGCCGGACTCGGTGCCGCGCGCGAGCGCGGCGCCGAGCGGTGAGCGCGGCGTGATCACCGAGGCGTCGGCGCGCGGCGGCGGATCGAAGGCGAGGATCGTGCCGTCGCTGCGCACGAGGCCGAGCGCCATTGGCGAGCCGGGGCCGAGCAGGTCGCGGTAGAACGAGCTGAAATAGCCGGGGCGCAAGGCGACCGAGACGAGACCCGCAAACTCGCCGGCGTCGTTCAGGCGCGCCACGCCCATGTTGAATACGGTCTCGCCGCTCACCTGGCCCTGCATCACGCGCGAGACGTGGTCGATCACACGGCCGTCGCGGATGCCGGCGAAGTCGTCGCGCGCGGCGATCGACACGGGCGGCGGCGGCGAGTAGCGGCTGCTCGCGAGCAGGTCGCCGTCGCTGCCGAAAACCGACACCGCGGCCACCTGCGGATAGCCGCCGCCAATTGCGTCGAGTTTTTCGTGGATTTGCGGTTCGCTGGCGCGGATGCCGTCGTCGTTCAGGCCACGCACGAGGTCGACCACGCGCGCGTCGAGCGCCTCGTTCATGTCGAACACCTTGAGCGCGTGCTCTTCGGCCACGCGCACGGTGCGCAGCGTGGTGTCGGTGGCGTCGGCTTCGCGCGCGCGCAGGTCGTTGTACGCCATGGCGGCGACGTAGAGGCACGGCAGCACGATCGCCGCGACGAGCAGCGCGAGCAGCGTGCGCCGGCGCACCGTAAAGTCGTGGCCCGGCGCGGCCGGAAACGGCGCGTCGTCGGCAGGGGGCGGCAGGGGTGTGCGTTCGTCTGGCCGCTCGGGCCGGTCAGCAATCATCGTACGGAAAAGCAGGGAAAAGGCGGTGGGGCTTGCGACATGATAAACGACCGCGATGACGCCCCGACGGCCAGCGCATACCCGCAGCGCCGCAAACATCGTGTGGCAAGTTCGCCGCCCAGGGGTTTTCCTCTTCCTTCATGCCGAATTCGCGAAAATCGGCGAAGCGCAAACGTACCACAAAGGGATAATCGACGCTCTTTATTTAATGGGTGGATCATTTATTTCCAAAAATTAAGCTGGATGAGTCAATTTCATTCGTTGATTGATTAACGGCGAGTTGCATTTGATTCAATTTGATTCGAGAATCGCGAACAAGATAAATAACGCATACGCATGCAAGCCATGCCCGCCGAAAAGGCGCATGGCCATGCGACGGGGTGGCTGCAGATATGCAGACGAGGGCCTTCACGACCGGCGCACGGGTTGCCGGTATCGATCGGGTGACAGCAGGGCGATGGCGCGGCCATGCGCCTTGCGTTGGCACGCCAGCGCGCGGGTCCGTTCATGCGTTATGCATTATTCGGCCGGTTCGCAATTTTCTTTGAAGTTTCCCTAAAGTAATTGCCCACGCCGCCGTTAATCCGTCGAAACGCACTCCGTCCAACGCACACTCATCCAGCATATCCATGTCCTTGCCCATCGTGATCGCCGATGACTCGCTGTTAGCCCGCAAGGTGCTCACGAAGGCGCTGCCCGAGGACTGGGACGTGGCGATTTCGTACGCGTCGAACGGACATGAAGCGCTGGCTCATTACCGCGCCGGTCGTGCGGCTGTCATGTTCCTCGACCTCACGATGCCCGACTTGACGGGCTTCCAGGTCCTCGAAGCGTTGCAGCATGAAGACCTGAACACGTTCGTGATCGTTGTTTCTGCGGACGTCCAGCCTCGTGCCCGCGAGCGCGTGCACGCGCTCGGCGCGGCGGCGTTCGTCGCAAAGCCGGTCACCCAGGAGGCGCTGCTGCCCATCCTGAAGGAGTACGGGTTGTATGCCTGATCGAGTGTTCACGGAACTCCAGCGCGACGCGCTCCAGGAGATCGCCAATCTCGGCATGGGGCAGGCAGCGACGCGACTGTCGGGGCTGCTCAACGCCTTCATCGAGCTTTCGGTGCCGCGCGTTCGCGTGGTCGCCGTGTCCGAAGCCGCGGCGGCGCTGCGCGAGATGACCGGTATCGACGGCCCGGTCGCGGCCGTGCGCCAGGGCTTTCGCTCGGAGATCAAGGGCGAGGCGCTGGTGATTTGCCGCAGCGGCGAGATCGCCGAACTCGGCAGCCTGGTCGGCGGCCCCTACGCCACGATCGGCGACGACGCCCTCACTGAAGAAGAGCTGATGTTCGACGTCGCCAACGCGCTCACAGGCGCGTGCGTCTCGTCGATGCTCGACCAGCTCGGCCGCATGCCGGTGTTTTCGCAGCCGGGCCTGCTCGGCGAGGCGATCATGCTCGACGAGGTGTTTCAGCCCGGCCTGCTCGCCTGGGACGTAGCCCTCCTCGTCGAAGTCAATTTCGCGCTGGAAGATCAGCGCTTTCGCGCCCACCTCGTCATGCTGATGGCCGAGGAGTCGATCCATGTCGTGAGCCGGGCCATCGACGCGTTGTTGCACAGCCTATGAACGAGCCAGCCGGGTTGCCATCGCTAGCGGATCTCGTCGTCGAACGGGTCGGGTTCGGCATTTTCGTCGTCGATCGCGAGATGAACGTGCTGAGCTGGAACCGCTTCATGCAGGACCACAGCGGCGTGACGGCCGAGGACGTGATCGGCCGCTCCATCTTCGAGCGCTTCCCCGACCTGCCGCGCGCGTGGCTCACGCGCAAGGTGGAGAGCGTGTTCCAGCTGGGCAGCTTTGCGTTCAGCTCGTGGGAACAGCGCCCGTATCTGTTCCAGTTCGACCATGACCGGCCGATCACGGGCGGCGTGGACTACATGCAGCAGGACTGCACCTTCATGCCGCTCATGCGTGGGCGCGACGTGATCGCCGTGTGCGTGACCATCTCGGATGTCACGCACGTGAGCGTCATGCAGCGTGAGCGCGAGGAAGCCGTGGCCAAGCTGCGCGAATACGCCGACCGCGACGGCCTCACCGGCATCGCGAACCGGCGCTTTTTCGAAACGCGCCTTGCCGACGAATTCCTGCGCTGGCAGCGCTACGGCGGCGAGCTTTCGATGCTGCTGTTCGACCTCGACCACTTCAAGCGCATCAACGACGAATTCGGCCACGTGGCCGGCGACACGGTGCTGCGCTCGATGGCGCAGCGCGTATCAGGCGTGGTGCGCAAGCAAGATGTGTTCGGACGCTTCGGCGGCGAGGAATTCGCGCTGCTCCTGCCGTGCACGCCGCTCGACGACGCGCTCTACGTGGCGGAGAAGATCCGCCGCACGATCGGTGACGAGCCGATCGAGGTGCAGGGTGTGATCGTGCCCGTGACGGCTAGCGTCGGCGCCGCCACCGCGCGCACAGGTGCGCCCGACTACGAAGGCATGATCAACGAGGCGGACGCCGCTCTCTACACCGCGAAGCGCCAGGGGCGCAACCGCTCGGTCGCGCTCGCCTGAAGTTTGCCTGATGCTTCCCGGGGCGCGGACGGCCCCGCCTCAATCCCCTCATCGCCCCATGCTCCGGGGCTACGCGCCCTTGACTCAACTGCGGTGCGACCCAAAGGTTGATATACTTTTGCCCGTTTCCGGCCTTGCGCGCCACCTGGCGAGCCATTTTAGGGTCGGGTGCCTCGCGCGTGACCGCGCGCGCGGGCGACCCGCGGCAATGCGGGCCCGAATAGAGTCGAACGCCCGTTGAGGGCGCCCCCCAGCGGAGATCGTCTTGGCTGTTTCCAATCTCGTCGTGGACGATACACAACAAACCGACGCTGCCGCCGCTTCGTCGGGCAGCTCGTTTTATCTGGCGATGCGGATCCTGCCTCCTGCGCAGCGCGACGCCATGTATCAGGTCTACGCCTTCTGCCGCGCTGTCGACGACATCGCGGACAGCGACCTGCCGCGCGCCGAGCGCGCGGCGGGGCTCGACCAATGGCGCGCCGACATCGACGCGTGCTATGCCGGTACGCCGCGCGCATCGCTTGCGGCGCTCACGCGCCACATCCATACGTTCGGCCTCCAGCGCGAAGACTTCCACGCGATGATCGACGGCATGGCGATGGACGCCGCCGAGGACATCTGCGCGCCCGACGACGACACGCTCGACCTGTACTGCGACCGCGTGGCGAGCGCCGCGGGCCGGCTGTCGGTGAGAATTTTCGGGATGCAGGAAGAGCCTGGCCGCTTGCTGTCGCACCATCTGGGCCGCGCGCTGCAGCTTACGAACATCCTGCGCGACATCGACGAAGACGCGGACATCAACCGCTGCTATCTGCCGCGCGAACTGCTCGCGCGCGAAGGGATCGCCGCTGGCAATCCGCACACGATCGCCGCCGACCCGTCGCTGCCGCGCGTATGCGAGACGCTCGTACAGCGCGCCCGCGCGCACTTCGCGCAAGCCGACGCGATCATGGATGCCGCGCCCCGTGCGCAAGTGAAGGCGCCGCGCATCATGTCGGGCGTCTACCGCGTGCTGCTCGAGCGCACCGTGGATCGCGGCTTCGACCTGCCGCGCACGAAAGTCAGCAAGCCGCGCGCACGGCTGATGTGGATCGTCGCGCGTTACGCGCTGTTCTGATGCCTCGGCTAGTCCACGTCATCGGCGCTGGGCTCGCGGGCCTCGCGACGGCCGTGCGGCTTCAGCGGCGCGGCGTGCAGGTGGCGCTCTACGAGGCCGCCAGCCAGGCAGGCGGGCGCTGCCGCTCGTACTACGACCGCACGCTTTCGGCGACGCTCGACACGGGCAATCATCTGGTGCTGGCGGGGCATGCGCGCACGCTCGAATATGTGCGCACGATCGGCGCCGGCGACGCGCTCTCCGGCCCCACGGAGCCGGGCTTCGCGTTCATGGATATCGCCGCGTGCTCGCGCTGGACGGTGCGCTTCTCGCGCTCGCGCATGCCGTTCTGGATCGGCGATGCGCGCTCGCGCGTGCCGGGTACGCGCGCCGCCGACTATCTGGGGCTGTTGCCGCTGCTGTTCGCCAAGCCGGGCCGCACGATGGCGCAGACCATGCGCTGCGAAGGCGTGCTCTGGGACCGGCTGCTGCACCCGTTCTTTCTCACGGCGCTCAATGTCGAGCCGCGCGTGGGCAGCGCGGAACTAGCCGGTGCGATGTTGCGCGAGTCGCTTGCGGCGGGCGGCGAGTCATTCCGGCCGCTCGCAGCGCGCGGAGGGCTTTCCAGCGCGTTCGTCGATCCGGCCTTGCGCATGCTTCAACACGGCGGCGCGGCGATTCGCCTCGACGCACCACTGCGGGAGATCGTGTACGACGACGCGGCGGGCCGCGTCGCCGCACTCGATTTTCCAGACGGGCGGATCACGCTCGCTCCTGACGAAGCGGTCGTGCTGGCCGTGCCCGGCGCGGCCGCAGCGGCGCTCGTGCCCTCGCTGCAGGCGCCGCAGCGCCACAATGCGATCGTCACGGTGCACTATGCGGTGGCGCCGCCGCCAGGCCTCGTCACGCCGATGGCGCTCGTCAACGGCACGGCCCACTGGCTGTGCACGGCCGAAGGGCGGCTCTCGGCGACGATCCACGACGCGCACGCCGTGCTCGACCTCGATCCCGAGGAGATCGCGCGCCGCGTGTGGGCCGACGTGGCCGAGGCGGCCTCGCTGCCGCTCGAGCCGCTGCCCGCGTGGCGCGTGTGCGCCGATGCGCGCGCGACCTTCGCCGCGGTGCCCGACGAGGAATGGCGCCGCCCCGCGACGCGCACGCGCTGGAACAATCTGATGCTTGCAGGCGACTGGACGGCTACCGGTCTGCCCGCGACGATCGAAGGAGCGATCCGCTCGGGCCGCAAGGCCGCCGAGCTGCTCCTGACCGAAAATTTGGAACGTAGATGAACGATTTATCCCAAGCCATGCCGACCGAAGACATCGTCAGCCGCCCAAGCGGCGCTGACGTTGCCGACGCGCCGGTCGAGGCGACGCCCGCTCCCGCGTTTGCAGGCGAGACGGCCGCACCGGTCGCCACCCCGCTCGCAACGCTCGACGCTGCCGTCACGCGCGCGACCGACACGATCCTCGCCGACCAGCGCGCCGATGGCCATTGGGTCTACGAACTCGAAGCGGACGCTACGATTCCGGCCGAATACGTGCTGCTCGTGCATTACCTTGGCGAGGAAGCCAACCTCGAGCTCGAACAGAAGATCGCGCGCTACCTGCGCCGCATCCAGTTGCCGGACGGCGGCTGGCCGCTCTTCACCGACGGCGCGATGGACGTGAGCGCTAGCGTGAAGGCTTACTTCGCACTCAAGATGATCGGCGATGCCGAGGACGCCGAGCACATGGTGCGCGCGCGCGAGGCGATTCTCGCGGCGGGCGGCGCGGAGCAGGTCAACGTGTTCACGCGCATCCTGCTCGCGCTCTTCGGCGTGGTGACGTGGTACGCAGTCCCGATGATGCCCGTCGAGATCACGCTGCTGCCGCAGTGGTTCCCGTTCCATCTTTCGAAGGTGTCGTACTGGGCGCGCACGGTCATCGTGCCGCTGCTCGTGCTGGGCGCGAAGCGTCCGGTGGCGCGCAATCCGCGCGGCGTGCGCATCGACGAGCTGTTCCACGGCGCGCCGGTGAGCGTGGGCCTGAACACCCGCTCGCCGCACCAGAGCAAGGGCTGGTTCGGCTTCTTCCGCGCCGTAGACGGCGTGCTGCGCGTGACCGATCCGCTTTTCCCGAACTACCTGCGCCAGCGTGCGATCGACGCCGCCGTGGCGTTCGTGGACGAGCGCCTGAACGGCGAAGACGGCCTGGGCGCGATCTTCCCGGCCATGGCCAACGCCGTGATGATGTACGACGTGCTGGGCTATCCCGCCGATCATCCGCATCGCGCCATCGCCCGCCAGTCGCTCGAAAAGCTGGTGACGGTTCACACCGAGGAAGCGTACGTCCAGCCGTGCCTTTCGCCGGTGTGGGACACGTCGCTCGCGGCGCACGCGTTGCTGGAAACCGGCGACGCCCGCGCCGAGGAAGCCGCGCGCCGCGGCCTCGAATGGCTGCGTCCGCTGCAGATTCTCGACGTGCGCGGCGACTGGATCTCGCGCCGGCCGGCGGTGCGTCCCGGCGGCTGGGCGTTCCAGTACGCGAACCCGCATTACCCCGACGTCGACGACACGGCCGTGGTCGTGGCCGCGATGGACCGCGTGGACAAGCTCGACAACACAAACGCCTACGACGCCCCGATCGAGCGCGCGCGTGAATGGGTGGTCGGCATGCAGAGCAGCAACGGCGGCTGGGGTGCGTTCGAGCCGGAAAACACGCAGTACTACCTGAACAACATCCCGTTCTCGGACCACGGCGCACTGCTCGATCCTCCGACCGCCGACGTCTCGGGCCGCTGCCTCTCGATGCTCGCGCAACTCGGCGAAATGCCGGCGGCCAGCGAGCACGCGCGCCGCGCGTACAACTACCTGCTCGAAGAGCAGGAAGCCGACGGCAGCTGGTACGGCCGCTGGGGCATGAACTACATCTACGGCACGTGGACGGCGCTGTGTGCGCTCAACGCGGCCGGCCTCGCGCACGACGACCCGCGCATGAAGCGCGCGGTGCAATGGCTCGTGCAGATCCAGAACGATGACGGCGGCTGGGGCGAAGACGGCACGAGCTACAAGCTCGAATACCGCGGCTACGAGCGCGCCACCAGCACCGCTTCGCAAACGGCGTGGGCGCTGCTCGGCTTGATGGCCGCGGGCGCGGTCGATCATCCGGCGGTTGCGCGCGGCATCGAGTATCTGCAGAAGACGCAGCAGGACCACGGCCTCTGGGACGAAACCCGCTTCACGGCGACTGGCTTCCCGCGCGTGTTCTATCTGCGCTACCACGGCTATCGCAAGTTCTTCCCGCTGTGGGCGCTTGCGCGCTACCGCAGCCTCAAGCGCGCGGGCGTGACGCGCGTCACGGTCGGCCTGTGAGCGTGGCGGCTGGTGTCAAGGTGCGCGCCCTGCCCGTGATCGCGGTGACGGGCATGGCCTTCGAGGCGGGCATCGCCGCGGGCAAAGGGCTGGACGGTGTGCGCGCCGTCTACGCCGCGCGCGCCGATCTGCTGCAGAGCGCGCTCGCGGCGGCCCTCAAGGACGGCGCGGCGGGTATCGTCAGCTTCGGCACGGCGGGCGGTCTTGCGCCCGATCTCGAGCCGGGCACCCTGGTGATCGCGCAAGCGATCGAAGGGCCGTTCGGGCGCGTCGCGACCGACCCCGCGTGGAGCGCGCGCATGGCCGACGCGCTGATGGCCTCGCCGCTCGCTGCGAAAACGCGGCGCGGCGTGGAGGCGGCCGTTGCCGCGCCGCTCACCGGTGCGGCAGACAAGGCGGCGCTGTTCGGCGCGTGCGGAGCGCTTGCCGTCGACATGGAATCGCATCTGGCCGCCGCGGCCGCGGCCGCGCATGGCGCGCCGTTCGCGGTATGCCGCGCGATCGTCGATCCGGCCTGGCGCAGCCTGCCGAAGGCGGCAATGGCCGGCTTGCGCGACGACGGCACGACGGCGGTACTCCCTGTCCTGCGCGAACTGGCGCGCGACCCGACGCAACTGGGCGGCCTGCTGCGCGTGGCGGCGGATGCGAAAGCGGCACGCCAGTCGCTGAGCGCCGCGCGGCAGGTGCTGACAGCCACCGGCGCCTTTTTCCCCGGATGACCCTGGCGGGCTATTGAAATACATAGGGTAAACCCCTATCTCTGGTAACATCTCAGTGTTAACCCTAGGTTCGTCTCTGCGAGCTGGGGACAAATCACATATCGGGGAGCTACCAGCCATGAATTTTCATACTCGCAAGTGGGTCAAGCCTGAAGACCTGAATCCGAACGGCACGCTCTTCGGCGGCAGCTTGCTGCGCTGGATCGACGAAGAAGCCGCAATCTATGCGATCTGCCAGCTCGACAACCAGCGCGTGGTGACCAAGTTCATGTCGGAGATCAACTTCGTGAGCTCGGCGCGCCAGGGCGACATCATCGAGCTCGGCATAACGGCCACGGATTTCGGCCGCACGTCGATCACGCTGCGTGCCGAAGTGCGCAACAAGATCACGCGCAAGAGCATCCTGACGATCGAAAAGATGGTGTTCGTGAACCTCGGCGTGGACGGCGCGCCGGCCCCGCACGGCCGCGAACGCATCCGCTACGCCGACGAAGCCTACGAGCGCTATCGCCAGACCGTGCAGACGTCGGCGGACGCCACGGCGCTGGCAGCGGCGAACGAGGCAGAGCGCCAGGCCGAGAGCGAGGACGCTTCGGTGCATTGAGCAGTACGCACGGCGCGAATGAAAAACCCGGCAACCTGGGAAGGTTGCCGGGTTTTTTTGCGCTTCTGCGGCTTCAAATTTGCTTGATTCGAGTTCTTAGCCAGACTAGACTAAGTTGAATCAACTGGAGGCACCATGCCTTACGTGAACATGCTGGAAGCCAAGTCGTCGCTCTCACGACTCGTCGAGGATGTCGAACTTGGACGGGAAAAAGAAATCATTATTGCCCGCGGCGGGCGGCCGGTCGCGCGGCTGGTGCCGCTCGCTCCGGAAACGCCAGTCGAGCGGCGCATCGGGGTCGCAAAGGGCGCGTTCGAGGTGCCCGATGATATCGATGCGCACAACGAAGAGGTCGCCGCGCTGTTTAACGGAGGCGGTGCGTGAACGTCCTGCTCGACACGCATATAGCGCTTTGGGCCATCGCAGATAGCCCAAAGCTGCCGGCCGCGGCGCGCGAACTGATTCTGGCGCCGACGAGCACGATCTACGTGAGTACCGCAAGCATCTGGGAAATCGGCATCAAGTATTCCCTGCAGCGCGGTGACATGCCACTGTCCGGAGAAGCGGCGCTGCACTACTTCAGGCAAGCAGGCTATCGCATTCTGCCAATCGAGGCCGAGCATGCTGTGGCGGTCGAATCGCTGCCGTTACACCACCAGGACCCGTTTGACCGGCTGCTCGTGGCGCAAGCCTTGACTGAACCCCTCAGGCTGATATCGCACGACCGGCAGGTTGCGCGATACAGCGATACCGTCGTTCTGGTCTAGCGTCCGAAAGCGCCTGACGGCGACCCTTCAAGGCGCCGACGCCGGCTTCGCCGGCGCAGCCGTCACACCAGAAGCCGGCACAGCAGCCGAAGCCGCAACAGGTGCCGACGCCGTAGCCGCTACGCCAGCCGTACCCGCCGCTGCCGCGGCGCCCGGACCCGCGCCAGCCGCGGCCGCACCCGTCGCCGCCGCGCTTCCCTCACCCGGATCGTCGTAATTCGGCAGACCATTGTTCGAAGCGCCAGGCGCGGCCGCGCCGCCCGAGCTGCCAGCGCCACCCGACTCGCCCGGATCCTCGTAATTCGGCGCCCCGTTCTCGTTCGGCTTGGCCCCGCCGCCGTCGCCACCCTCGTCGCCCGGCTCGCCGTAATTGGGCAGCGGTGCATTGTTGCCACTACGCCCGCCGCGAATCAGCGATTCGCGCTGCTGGCGGTACGCGTCGCGTACAAACGAATACGGGTCGAGCGCCGCCTGCTTGAGCAGGTCGGTCGCGCCGAGCAGGTCCGCGCGCGCGCTGATGAACTGCGCGAGATACATCGGGTTGCGCACCGCCGGCTCGAAGTAGTTGATGACGTTGAACTTCACGTCCACGGCCATGCCGATGCCGTCGCGCACCGAGCTCGGCCCGAACAGCGGCAGCACGAGGTACGGGCCGGCCGGCAAGCCGTAGTGGCCCATCGTGAGGCCGAAGTCCTGATGGTGTTTGGGCAGACCCGCCGCCGTCGCGAAGTCGATCAGCCCGCCCAGACCGAAGGTCGTGTTCATCGCGATACGCATGAGATCCTCGACGGCGTCGGTGATCTTCAGCTGCAGCAAGTTGTTTGCGAGGTTGTCGACGTCTCCGATGTTCGAGAAGAAGTTCGTGATCGCCTGGCGCAGCGGCTGCGGCGTCACTTTCTGGTAGCCCTTGGCGACGGGCTGTGCGACGTAGGTGTCGAGTTTGTCGTTGAACGTGAAAATCGCGCGATTCGCGGGCTCGAACGGATCGCCCGGCTTGCGGTCGGGGCCCGTAGCGCAACCCGACGTCACGAGGAGCGCCAGGCCCGCCGCCGCCATGGTGAGCGCGGCTTGATTCTTCTTCATTGGTCGATCCCCTGAATTTCCGATCTCGCGCGCTTTGCGCGCGGCTTGCCCATCAGCACCGGCTGAAATACCACGGCGCCAATCAGCGTACAAAACAACGACAGCGCGAGCAGTTTGCCCATGCTCGACGTGCCCGGATGATGCGATAGCCACAGGCTCCCGAACGCCGTGGCCGTGGTCGCGGCGGAAAAAAGCACCGCGTGTGTGAGGCTCGAATGCAGGAGGCCAGTCTGCCCCGCGCGCCAGGCCATTACGAAATAGATTTTGAACGCGACACCGACGCCGAGCATCAGGGGAAGCGCGATGATGTTCGCGAAATTTAGCTGAATTCCAAATATGACGCACAGTTCGAGCGTGACGAGCGCCGATACCAGCAGAGGAATGATCGTGCGCAGCACGTCGCCGAAATTGCGCAGCGTGATCCAGAGCAGCGCCGTGATGAGGAGCACCGACCAACCCGCTGCCTGGAAGAACGCGAGGATGATCACGTTCGCCGAATGCAGGATCGAAATCGGCCCGCCGATCGCGTTCGGCTCCGCCGCCTTCACCGCGTGCGCGAAGCGCGCGAGCATCACGTCGTCGTTGGAATCGACGCCCGGCGGCACGCGCGGTGCGATGTCCACGATCGCCTGGCCGGTCGGCGCCACCCAGTCGCGCGCCATCTCGGGCGGCAGGTTTTCACGCGTGATTTCCGAGGGCTGCAACAGACGCGCGAGCTGCGCGAAGGCGAGCTTGAGCGTGAGGCCGAACGCTTTTTCCGCGCGGTCACGCGTGTCCGGGCTCGCGCTTGCGAGCTTGTTGAGCGAGTCGGACAAATGCTTCGCCTCGGCCGCGCCGGGCCCCGGATGGTCGCTCGCGGCGAGCGAGAGCTGGTTGGCCGCGCGCTTGAGCGTCTGCACGCGCACCTCGTCGGTCACGGGCGCGGACGGCTGCTGCGTGAGCGCGGGCAGAAGCTGCTGTGCGGCGCTCGAGATCAGCATGAGCTTTTGCTGCTGATCGTCGGGAATGAGCGAGCTGAGCGTGGTTGCACGCGCCACTTCCGGCAGCTTCGAGAGCCGTGCCGCGATCTTGTCGGCTTCTTCGAGCGACGGCGCGAGCACGCTTACGTCGTTGATCGAGATGACGGGCGAGTTCTTGAGCGCGAGCAGCGTCGCCATCGATTCAGTATGCGGATCCTTCAAATGCAGCGGATTGAAGTCGAAGCGCAGATGCAGCAGCAAGGGCGTCGCGCCCACCACGATGATGAGCGTGGTGATCAGCACGGGCTTGCGATGCTCGGCGAGCCATTTGTCGACGGGCGCGAGGAACGCGAAGCCGGGCGACACACGCTCGCCCCTGGGGTTGAACACGCGGATGAGCGCGGGCAGCACGGTCATGTTGCAGACATACGCTACGAACATGCCCACGCCCGCGATCTGCCCGAGTTCCGAGAGGCCCTTGTAGGCCGTTGGCAGGAAGGAAAAGAAACTTTCGGCCACGGCGATCGCCGCGAGCGTGAGCGGCACGCCGATGGTGCGCGCGGTCTTGAGGAGCGCGGCGTCGAGCCGCTCGTCCTGAAAGCGCTCTTCGCGATACTTCACGCCGAACTGGACGCCGAAATCGACGCCTAGCCCCACGAACAGCACCATGAACGCGACCGAGAGCATGTTGAACGAGCCGATCATCATGAGGCCGAGCGCGGCCGTGATGACGAGGCCGATCACGAGCGTGATGAGCGTCGCGCCGATCAGCTTGCCCGAGCGCAGTGCGAGCCACAGGATGACGAGCACGACGATGATCGTGATCACGCCGTTGAGCGCGGCGCCATCCTGCACCGAGGCGAACTCGTCGTCGGCGAGCGGCTGTTCGCCCGTGAGGCGCACGCGCGCGCCGAATTCGGTGTCGAGATGAAGCGAGGCGGCGGTCGCGCGTATCGCCTCCGACGCGTTCGCACCCGCCTTGAGCGCGCCGAAGTTCAGCACTGGCTGAACGGTGATGAACGCGAAAGCGGGCTTCGTAGCCGAGTCCTTGTCGACGAGCGCGCGCCACGAGAATGCAGCGGGCTTGCCAGCCAGCACCTCGTCGACGACGTTGGCGGCGCTGCCAAGCAGGTTCGCCATCTGCGGCAATTTGATCTGCCCGATCGTAAGCGGCAACTGCAGCGTGGTCGTGAGTGTGCCGGCCAGACCCGCGAGGCTCGGGTCTTTCGCGAGCTGGTTCACGAGCGGGCGCGCCTGCACGAGCTGGCCCGTGGTCGAGAGCACGGTGGCCGTGGACGGAAAGAGCAGGCCGTTGTGCTGGAAGAACGGGCCGCCCGCGGGCTGCGAGACGGCGCTGAATTCGCGCGAGTCGGCTTTGAGCGCCTGGGCGAGCTTGTCGGCGGCGGCGTCGGCGAGTTCGGGCGCGTCGGCTTCGACCACCACGAGCAGCGAACTCGCGCGCTGCGGGAACGCTTTGTCCTTGGCCTCGCTCAACGCGGCCCACTCGGCCGTGTTCTCGACGAGACCGCTGACGTCGGTATTGATCTTGAAATGCTTCGCAACGTACACGCCGGAAAGCACGGCAAGCACGATCGCAAGTGTGATCACCCACGCCGCGCGGCGCACCGACCAGGCGACGAGGCTAATGATAAATGGCTTCAGCATACAGGCGAGGGGGCCCTGTCAATTAGGTTCTTTGACGCGAAACGCACAAGTATACCGGCCCCGCCCTTCCCGGCGCGGGTCATGCACATCGAGCTTAAGGCCGCGCCTCGGCAGCGTATGCGTCAAAGCCGTTATACTGGCTCGGCCGGGGGCGCGAACGCTGCGCGAGCGCACCAAACCGCACGCACTGAACCGCACTGTACCGGCGCTTGAATTTCACTGTTCCAGAAGAGCGTATGAAACGTTACCTGACCGCATTTTTCGTCGCCGCCTGTTTCACGGGCGTTTCGGGCGCCGCGTTCGCGCAGACCGCGCCAGATGCCACCGTCAAGGCCGCCGTGGAAGGCACCGTGAAGGCGATGCAGGCCGACCCGCAGGCACGCGGCGGCGACATGAACAAGATCACCCAGGTGGTCGAGACCCATTTCGTTCCCGCCACCGACTTCAAACGCACCACGCGAATCGCCGTTGGCAAACCCTGGGCGACGGCAACGCCCGAACAGCAGCAGAAGCTGTATGAGCAATTTCAACTCCTGCTCGTGAAGACGTACGCATCGTCGCTCTCGCAACTTCGCGATACGCAGGTGACCTTCAAGTTCGCACCCTCGAACACAGGGGCGGGCGCGAAAGACACCGTGGTGCAGTCACATGTGATCAGCAACGGCGGCGACGACGCCATCGACTATCGCCTCACGCAAACGCCTAACGGCTGGAAGATTTACGACATCAACATGATGGGCGCCTGGCTGATCCAGGTCTACCAGACGCAATTCGCCGACCAGATCGCCAAGGGCGGCATCGACGGGCTCATCAAGTTCCTCGTCGACCACAACGCACGCAGCTGATCGTCGATCGGTGGTTGCACACGCATTGTGCCTGCGCGGGCGCTCCGGGTAATCCGGAGCGCCCGTTTCACTTCCTGCGGTGCTCCACCGCGAACTTGATCAACTCAGCCTGGCCTTCGATCTCCAGCTTGCGCTTGAGATTGAGCCGGTGCGTTTCCACCGTGCGCACCGAGAGCCCCTCGCGCTGTGCGATCTGCTTGCTCGATAGCCCTTGTGCGAGCGCGTCGAGAATGTCCCGCTCGCGTGGCGTGAGCCGTTCCACAGGCGTGCTGCGCGCCGACGCCTGGATCATGCGCGCACTCAGCCCCGCGCTGAAATACGTGCGCCCGGCTAGCACGGCCTCGATCGCGCGGATGATCTCGGTCGCCGGCGAATCCTTGAGCACGTAACCGCTCGCGCCCGCGCGCACCGCCTCGGTCACGTATTCGACGTTGTCGTGCATCGACAGCATCAGCACGCGGATGCCCGGAAAGCGCTCGTGGAAGATGCCCGCGAGCGCGATGCCGTTCACGCCGGCCATGCCCACGTCCATCAGCACGAGATCGGGTTCGAGCGACGCCGCGAGCGCGATGGCCTCGTCGGCGTTGCCGGCTTCGCCTGCCACCTCGAAACCCGGCACGGCTTCGAGCCGCGCGCGCAAGCCGTCGCGAACGAGCGGATGGTCGTCGACGAGGACGAGGCGCGCGGGTCTGGCGCCTGGGCTGGTCAGTTCGTTCACGTTTGCATTCGTCATCGTCAAGTCGGCGTTCCGGATACGGTGTTGGTCTTTGGCGCAGCGTTGGGCGGCGTAGTGTGTGGCGCATTGGGAGGCACAGGCACCCACGCCGTTACGAGCGTATGACCTGGCTGCGAGGTGATATCGAGCCGGCCGCCCAGCGACTCCAGTCGCTCGCGCATGTTGCGCAGGCCCAGACCCGCACGCGGGTCGGCCAGCGCGTGCGCCACGTCGAAGCCGCGGCCGTTGTCGGCAATGCCGAGCGTCACGCCGTTCGCGGCGACCTCGAGCGTGAGCGCAGCGCGCGCCGCCTGCGCGTGCCGCACGATGTTGGTGAGCGCTTCCTGCGCAATGCGAAAGAGCACCGTGTTGACGGCGTCGGGCAGCGTGGCCGCTTGCGCCTTCCTGCTCGCCGCCTTCGGCGCGGTTTGCGTGAAGGCAATCTCGATGCCGGTTTGCTCGGCCAGTTCGCGCGTGAGTTGCTCCAGCGCGGCGGCGAGGCCCAGGTCGTCGAGCATCGAGGGGCGCAGTGCGTGCGAGATGCTGCGCACTTCGCGCAGCGTGTCGGAAAGGCGCGAGAGGCCGGTGGCGAGCGACGCTTCAGCGGCGGGCACGCGCGTTTCGCCGCGCTCGAAGCGCGCGAGCGCCGACTCCAGCAACAGCTTCACCGAAACGAGCATCTGGCTGATGCCGTCGTGCAGTTCGCGCGAGAGCCGCGCGCGCTCCTGCTCCTGCGATTCGACCACCTGCTGCGCGAGGCGCTTGAGTTTGGCGTCGGTGCTGCGGTGCTCGCTCACGTTGAGCACGAGCGCGCCGAGCGCGATCACGAGCACGCCCGCGAGTGCGATCACGCCGAGCCACTGGATGGTGTGCTCGATATTCGCGGAGGCGCGCTCGTCGATATGCGCGAGCGTCGAATCGACGTCGTCGAGGTAGATGCCGGTGCCGATCATCCAGCCCCAGCGCGGCAGCGGCACGACATAGCCGAGCTTCGGCGCGAGCTTGCCGGTGGACGGACGATGCCACATATAGCGCACGTAGCCGCCGCCGCGCTGGGCCGCGGCAATCAGTTGCTGGATCGTGAGCGCGCCTTGCGGGTCGCGCAGGTTCCAGAGATCCTGGCCGACTAGCGCAGGCTCGCGCGGATGCATGAGCGAGCGCCCGTGCATGTCGTAGACAAAGAAATAGCCGTCGGGGCCGAAGTCCATCTTCTGCAGCACGGCCAGCGCGGCTAGCTGGCGGTCGGCTTCGTTCTCGGGCGCTGGCAACGCGGCGCTGGCGTTTTCCTCCGGCGCATAGAGCGGCGCGATGGCACTCGTGGCCAGCTCCACGTAGTGGCGCAGCTCGATCTCCTTGCTCGACAGATAGGCGCTCTGCATGGTCGCGTGCTGCGTTTGCGCGAGTTGCGTGGCCTGCTGGCGCACGCCGATCCCAATGCCGGCAATGGCGGCAAGGAATGGCACGACCGCGAGCAGGAAGATTTTCGTCTTCAGGCGGCGGTCGGCGAAGAAAAATGGGGCGGGCATGACGGTGTTCGGAAGCTGAGTCTGCAAGGATAACCGGGCGCGCGACGGAGCCGGTAATTTACGCAGCGGGTACGACTGTCGTTGAGCACGCAACGAACTGTTGGTTTCCCTACGTAGTTCTACGTAGCGCACTTACGTAGTTGTCCGGTTGTGGCTGACGGTGCGAAAGCGAATACTACCGCCCACGACATGGCGCAATGCGTCATGCATGCGTCGGTATCAATCGGCGCGTCAGGGCCCGAACTCGATTCCGGGCACAAAAAAACCACAATGGAGACACCGCATGAGTCGGACATCCAGTTTTGTCGTCTGGACGTTGGTCGCGCTGCTTGGCGCGTTCGCGTTCGGCACCATCGCGCTCGCGCATGGCGAGCGAATCAGCGCGCTGTGGATCGTGATCTGCGCCGTGTGCGTTTATCTGATCGCGTATCGCTTCTATAGCCGCTTCATCGCGAGCACCGTCCTGCAACTGGACGGCCTGCGTATGACGCCGGCCGTGCGCCACAACGACGGGCTCGACTACGTGCCCACCAACAAGTTCGTGCTGTTCGGCCACCACTTCGCGGCGATCGCGGGCGCGGGCCCGCTCGTGGGCCCGGTGCTGGCCGCGCAGATGGGCTACATGCCCGGCATGCTCTGGATTCTCGCGGGCGTGGTGTTCGCGGGCGCCGTGCAGGACTTCGTGGTGCTGTTCCTCTCCACGCGCCGCGACGGCCGCTCGCTCGGCGACCTCGTGAAGATGGAACTGGGCCCAGTGCCCGGCGTAATCGCCCTCTTCGGCACCTTCCTCATCATGATCATCATTCTCGCGGTGCTCGCGCTGATCGTGGTGAAGGCGCTCACGAACTCGCCGTGGGGCACGTTCACGGTGGCCGCGACGATTCCCATTGCGATCTTCATGGGCCTCTATGTGCGCTACATCCGCCCGGGCAAGATCGGCGAGATCTCGATCATTGGCTTCGTGCTGCTGATGGCGTCCATCGCCTTCGGCCAGCACGTGCATGATTCACCCACCCTCGCCGCCTGGTTCACGTTCACGGGCACGCAACTCACGTGGATCCTGATCGGCTACGGCTTCGTCGCTTCGGTGCTGCCGGTGTGGCTGCTGCTCGCGCCGCGCGACTATCTCTCGACGTTCCTCAAGATCGGCACGATTCTCGCGCTCGCGATCGGCATTCTGATCGTCGCGCCGGAACTGAAGATGCCGGCCTTCACGAAGTTCATCGACGGCACGGGCCCGGTCTGGTCGGGCAACCTGTTCCCGTTCCTCTTCATCACGATCGCGTGCGGTTCGGTCTCGGGCTTCCATGCGCTGATCTCCTCGGGCACGACGCCCAAGCTGCTCGATAACGAAACCAACGCGCGCTTCATCGGTTATGGCGCGATGCTGATGGAATCGTTCGTGGCGATCATGGCGCTCGTGGCTGCATCGGTGATCGAGCCGGGCGTGTACTTCGCGATGAACGCCCCGCTCGCCGTGCTCGGCACGACGCCGGACGCCGTCGCGCAAACCGTGGGCCATTGGGGCTTCGTGCTCACGCCGGAAATGCTCACGCACACCGCGCAGGCCGTGGGTGAGACGACCATCGTCGCGCGCGCGGGCGGCGCACCGACGCTGGCCGTCGGCATGGCGCAGATCCTGCACCAGGTGGTGGGCGGCGAAGCGATGATGGCATTCTGGTATCACTTCGCCATCCTGTTCGAAGCGCTCTTCATCCTGACCGCTGTGGACGCGGGCACGCGTGCGGGCCGCTTCATGCTGCAAGATTTGCTCGGCACGTTCCATCCGTCGCTCAAGCGCACGGAATCGCTGCCGGCCAACCTGATCGCCACGGCGCTATGCGTGGCCGCGTGGGGCTACTTCCTCTATCAAGGCGTGGTCGATCCGCTCGGCGGCATCAACACGCTGTGGCCGCTCTTCGGCATCTCGAACCAGATGCTCGCCGGTATCGCGCTGATGCTCGCCACCGTCGTGCTCTTCAAGATGAAGCGCGAGAAGTTCGCATGGGTGACCGCGGTGCCCACGCTGTGGCTGCTCATCTGTACGCTCACGGCAGGCTGGCAGAAGATTTTCGACAACAACCCGAAGGTGAGCTTCGTCGCGCACGCGCAGAAGCTTTCGGCGGCGATTGCGGAAGGCAAGGTCGTCGCGCCCGCCAAGTCGATCGAGCAGATGCAGCGCATGGTCTTCAACGACTACGTGGATGCCGCGCTTTCGGGCCTGTTCATCTTCGTGGTGGTGAGCATCGTCGTGTATGGCCTGATCGCGATTGCGCGCGCACGCCGCATCGACCGCCCGACCGTGCAGGAAACGCCGTATCAGGCGATGCCGGCTGGCGGCGCGGCCGTCGTGACGAATCGCGTGCATTGAACGGAGCGCACCATGTTCTCGGGACTTCGCGACAACGTGCAAACGGCCGGGCGCTATCTCGGCCAGGCCATGCGTTTGATGGTCGGTTTGCCGGACTACGAGGGCTACGTCGCGCATATGCGCGCGACGCACCCCGACCGCCCGGTGATGACGTACGAGGAGTTTTTCCGCGAGCGGCAAAACGCCCGCTATGGAGCAGGCGCAGGGAAGTGCTGCTGACTCCCGCCTGAGCGGATACGCTCAGCAAAAGGCGCGATGGCGAAGGCCGTCGCGCCTTTTTTTACGCCTGTAATCAGCGCGGCTCGGGGTTCGATCAAAAAGCGCTCAATTCTCGCAGCGCGGCTGCCGTTAACTTTTACGAAGCTCCACACCAATTCGACGCATGACGCCGCGTGCGGCGGCGCGCACGGATTCGAATCGTCGGGAATCGGGCTGCGCGTTTGCCGCGTCGGCATCACTGCACCTTCAACACCTGCACCGTAAGGTGTACGAATCAAAGAATCTTTCATGATCTTGCATCGAATTGGCGCAGCGTTGTTTGCGGCTGCCCTTACCGCAACGGTTACGCCCGTTTGCGAAGCGCAATACACCACCGACTGGATTGCGAACACCTACGGCGCCAACGCGACGCACGTGGGCAACGTGGCCCGCTCGATGTGGGTCGCGCCCGAAGGCGTGATCTACACGTCGTCGATGTGGGACGAAAACGAAGGCGGCGTGGCGATCTACCAGAACGGCCAGAGCCTCGGCTCGATCGGCGGGCACGGCGACTTCCAGGGCGGGGCGATCACGGGCAATGCGACTTCGCTGTTCGTCGCGATGCAGTACAACGCCACGTATGGCAGCGGCAACGTCGGGCGGTACAACCGCACGAGCGGCGGGCGCGACCTGCTCATTGCCGTGAGCGCCGATACGACCGAAAAGCTCGCCGATGTGATCACCGGACTCGCGACCTCCGGCTCGCTGCTCTACGCCAGTGACTTCCCCGGCAACCGCGTGCGCGTGTACACCACGGATGGCGTCTGGCAACGCGATATCGGCATGGCGGGGCCGGGCGCGCTGACGCTCGACGCGAGCGGCAACCTCTGGGTCGCGCAGAAAAGCGCGGGCGCCGTGCTCGAATTCAGCGCCGGCGGTCAGCTCCTGAACACCATCCAACTCGCGTCTACGGCGCGCCCCTCGTCGCTGTACTTCGATTCGCAGACCTCACAGTTGATGATCGGCGACTCGGGTCCCGACATGAACATCAAGAACTACAGCGTCGCGGGCACGCCTTCCCAAACCGGCACGTTCGGTATTCAGGGCGGCTATCTCGAAACGACCACGGGCACCAAGGGGCAGGTGGGCGACAAGCGCTTCACGCGCGTGGTGGGCATCGGCAAGGATTCCGCGGGCACGCTGTACGTGCTGAACAATCCGTGGGGCGGTTCGTGGGACCTCGGCCGCAACGGCGGCACCGATCTGCAGGCATACGATGGCACCGGCACGCTGCGCTGGAAGCTCCAGTCGCTCAATTTCGAAGGCAATGCGGCGCCGGACCCGGGCACCGACGGCGCGCTGTTCTACGGCGGTATGAATGTCTATTCGGGCACGGCTGGCGGCACCTTCGTTGCCAACACCATCGACCCAATTACGTATCCCTCCGATCCGCGCATCAATCTCGCGGACATCGCGCGCGGCGAGCATTTCGCGCAGGTGGCGAGCGTGAGTGGCCACCGCATTCTCGTGGCCGCCGGTCAGAACCCCGATACGTTCTATTTCTTCCACTTCAACGCGGCAAGCGGCTATATCGCTATTCCCGACTACACGCTGCCTGGGTCGGCGTTCAATACGACAGCGCCGGTGCGTAACGGATTTTGCCTCGACAGCAAGGGCGACCTGTGGGTTGGACTCGACAAGACCAACGTCATTTCCCACTACCCGCTGACCGGCTTCGACACGACCGGCAAGCCGCTCTGGGGCGCGGCGCTCACCACGCCGATTCCCGCCACGATCTCGAGGCTCACGCGCATCGTCTATCTGCCGGAAAGCGACACGATGATCCTCACGGGAGAGGACGCCAGCATTACCGACTGGACCGCGGTCGGCACGCGCGTGGAGGTGTATCACGGCTGGCTCGCGGGCAATACGAGCGCGCCGAACCCGGTGATCACGCTCACGAGTGCGAATCCGAAATCGATTGCGGCCGCCGGAAACTACCTGTTCGTGGGCTACGTGCACACCGTGCCGAACATCGATGCCTTCAATCTCACCACGGGCGCAATCGACACGACGCTCATCAACAGCAATCCGAACGCGGTGTACGTGGGCAACGACGTGGACTCGATGTACGGCCTTCGCGCGTATCTGCGCTCGACTGGCGAGTATGTCGTGACGAAGGACAACTACAACGCCGCGAGCGCTGTGGTGTATCGCTGGACGCCGGCTGCGGCGGCCGCGACCACGGCGAATGCAACGGTATCGCCATTCAGCGCGAAGTGACGCATGAAGAGCGCGACAGGTATCGAGTCTGTCGCGCCGCGCTTTCATTGCGCATCGTCTTCTGCCTCGTGCAGATGCGCGTTCTTCAGGTCCTCCAGGAACGCTCGAACGATCGGGCTATGCCGATTGCGCTTTTGCGTGACCACATGAAACGTGACCTCGTAGCCGAGCTGCTTCGGATTGAGCGCGGCGAGCAAGCCACGCCGCACATGCGGCGCCGCAAACTGTTGAGGCAGGTAGCCGAGATGGTGGCCGGAAAGAATCAGTAACGAAACGGCCTCCATGTTGTCGGCCTGCGCGGTGACCTTGCTTTGGGTCGTCGAGTGCTGGGCCTCCGGCGTGGGATACGTGCGCCATACCCATTCGTATTCCGCGGCTTCCAGCGGGTCGATCTGCCCGGCGCGTTCGAACAGCGGATGCCCGCGTCCGCAATACGCGATCTGCCGCTCGATGAACAGCGGCGTGTATTCGAGCGTCGGCACGCGATGCCAGAAATAGCCCACCGCAATCTGGGTCTCGCCGTTGAGCAACTGCTCCTCCAGTTCGCCGGGCGACTTCACCGAAATCGAGAAACGCACCGCTTCGTCGCGTTGCCGAAACGTTGCGATCGCCTCGCTGATGCGCGCGTTCTGGCTGGTCGGCGTATGGCCGATCAGGCCGATGCTCAATGTCCCCACGAGCTTGCGGTCCAGGTGGCGCGCTTTGAGCGTGAACTCTTCGGCGGCGGCGAGCAGCGTGGTCGCCAGATCGTAGAGCCGCTCCCCTTTTTCCGTCAGCTTGAAGCCGCTGCGCCCGCGCTCGCAAAGCCGGTAGCCGAGCCTCGTTTCGAGCGTCGAGAGTTGGGCGCTGATCGTGGGCTGGCTCACGTTCAGCGTGGTCTGCGCGATGCTCACGCCGCCGGCGTCCGCCACGGCAACGAAGACGCGCAGCAGGCGCAAATCGAGATCGGTCAGGCTGCCGAGCATGGATTCTCCGGGGAAAACATCGATACATAGACTCGAATCTATGTGAACAACGACAGAATCGTTATTCATCTTTCGCTGATACGCGCTTACAACTGCGGCTATGGCCGTTTCGAATGATACGTCACGGTAAATGAAAGTGGAGATCCGTAATGTCTGACCAATACTTCCAGCCGCTCAGCGGCAATGCCATGCCCCGCTGCGGCGGGATCGCGACGATGATGCGTCTGCCGCAAGTCGAGGATGCGTCGAGCCTCGATGCCTGCTTCGTGGGCGTGCCGTTCGACCTCGGTACCTCGAACCGTACCGGCGCGCGCTTCGGCCCGCGCCAGGTGCGCGCGGAATCCGTGCTGCTGCGCCCGTACAACATGGCGACGCGCGCGGCGCCGTTCGATTCGCTGCGCGTGGCCGATATCGGCGACGTCGCGACGAATCCCTACAATCTCGCCGATTCGATCACGCGCATCGAAGCCGCCTACGACGCAATTCTCGAACACGACTGCCGCCCGATCTCGCTGGGCGGCGATCACACGATCACGCTGCCGATCCTGCGCGCGATCCATCGCAAGCATGGCCGCGTGGGCCTCATCCACGTGGACGCGCACGCCGACGTGAACGACACGATGTTCGGCGAGAAGATCGCGCACGGCACGCCGTTTCGCCGCGCTGTGGAGGAAGGGCTGCTCGATTGCGATCGCGTCGTGCAGATCGGTTTGCGCGGCACCGGCTACGAGGCCGAGGACTTCGACTGGTGCCGCCAGCAAGGCTTCAAGGTCGTGCAGGCCGAAGAATGCTGGAACCGTTCGCTCGCGCCGCTGATGGAAGAAGTGCGCGCGCGCGTGCAGGGCGGACCGGTCTACCTGAGCTTCGACATCGACGGCATCGATCCCGCCTATGCGCCGGGCACCGGCACGCCGGAGATCGCCGGGCTGACCGTGCCGCAGGCGCTCGAGATCATTCGCGGCTCGTGGGGGCTCGATATCGTCGGCGCGGACCTCGTGGAAGTGGCGCCGCCGTACGACCCGTTCGGCACCACGGCGCTGCTCGGCGCCAATCTCGCGTTCGAAATGCTCTGCGTGCTGCCGGGCGTGAAGCGCCGCGACTGAGCGGCCGTGCACCTGCGCCGCCGCGCGAACACACTACGAAAATCTGGAGACAAGCAGCATGAATGCCCACGAAAACGCCGGCCTCGCGGTCGAGACGGCCGGTCTCGAAATCGAGAGCCGCTCGATCGACTACATCCCCGAGCGCGAGCGTCACGCGAAGCTCAGCAGCCAAGGCCCGTTCTGGTTCCTCGGCAACTTCCACTTCTTCACCATCTCGATCGGCTTCGTCGGCCCGAGCATGGGCCTCTCCGCCGGCTGGACCACGCTGGGCGGCGCGCTCGGCATCATGTTCGGCACGATCTTCATGGCGTTCCACGGCTCGCAGGGCCCGGAGATGGGCTTGCCGCAGATGATCCAGTCGCGTGCGCAGTTCGGCTATCGCGGCGTCGCACTCGCGCTGCTCGCTACGCTCTTCGTGTTCGTGGGCTTCAACGTCGTGAACATCTCGTTGATCATGGACGGCTTGAAGAACGTGTTCGGTGTGAATCCCTCGGTGGTGGCGATCGTGGCGTCGCTCGCGGGCGGCGTGCTCGCGATCTACGGCCACGACCTCATGCACAAGGCGTTCAAGTGGGCGCTGATCGCGACGCTGCCGCTCTACGCGTTGGTCACGATTGCGCTTGCGTTCGGCGCAAGCAAGGGCGTTGCTGTTCCGGCCGTTCCTGCCGTGGCGTCAGGCGCGGGGGCGCACCTCGGCTTCAACTGGGTCGCATTCCTCACGCAGTTTGCCATCGGCGCGAGCTACAACATCTCGTATGCGCCCTATGTTTCGGACTACTCGCGCTATTTGCCGAAGCACACGAGCCGCGCGAAGCTGATTCCGGCCATCTTCCTCGGCGCCTCGCTTTCGGGGGCGTGGATGATCGGTCTCGGCGCGTGGCTCGCTCAGCAGCTGAAGGCATCGGATGCGCTCGTCGCGCTCAATCAGGTGGGCTCGTCGCTGTTTCCGGGCTGCGGCAGCCTGCTCGTCGTCGTATCCGTGGCGGGCTTTCTGCCGATCATCGCGCTCAATACCTACAGCGCGATGCTCACGCTGCTCACGGGCGTCGATTCGTTCCGCAAGATCAAGCCCACGCGCCGTGCGCGCATTGGCGCGGTGATGACGATCTGCGCGATGGTCATGGCGTGCACGCTGTCGATCAAGGGTAACGGCGTGGCGCTGCTCAACACGTTCCTCGTGCTGATGCTGTACTTCCTCGTGCCGTGGACCGCGGTGAATCTCGTCGATTATTTCTTCGTGCGCAAGGGGCGTTACGCGATCTCGCACTTCTTCACGCCCCATGGCATCTACGGCGCGTGGCAGGCGCGCGGGATTGCCGCGTATCTGATCGGCTTCGCCGCGATGGTGCCGTTCTTCGCCATCGTCGACAACGAATCGGGCAAGGAGATCTTTGTCGGCTACTTCGCACACCTGATGGATGGCATCGATCTCGCGTGGCTGGTTGGACTGATCGTGGCGGGCGCGAGCTACTACGTGCTGAGCCGCTCGCTCGATCTGCGCGCGGAAGAAAAGGTGATTCGCACCATCAAGGAAAGCGACATCGTCGCGATGGCGCGGCAGTCGGCAGGGCATTGAAGCGCGCGCGGCGCACCAGGCTGCGCCGCAAAAAGACAAAGGGCGCAACGGCATGACCGTTGCGCCCTTCTGGCGTTTCATCCGCCAGTGGCGGAAGGCGACTTAGCTAGCCGCGACCGTCACCGGCTTCTTCGTCTTGGCCGCGCTCTTGATTTCTTCGAGCTTGATCTCGACGTGACGCGAGAACACGTACTCAGCCGGACGCGCGCCTTCGAGCGGGATGTCCTTCGCGAACGCGCCCTTGGTGCGTGCGCCCGTAAGGGCAACGCGCGCGGCCTTCAGCGGATGCGCAACCGTGTCCATCACGGCCGTCGCCTCGAAGCCGCAGTGGACCATGCAGTCCGCGCACTTCTCATACTTGCCGGTGCCGTACTTGTCCCAGTCCGTCGTTTCCATCAGTTCCTTGAAGGTCTTCACGTAACCTTCGCCGACCAGATAGCAGGGCTTTTGCCAGCCGAACACCGTACGCGCCGGGTTGCCCCACGGCGTGCACTGGTAGGTCTGGTTGCCCGCGAGGAAGTCGAGGAACAGGCTCGACTGGCTGAACGACCAATTCTTGCCGTTGTTGCCGCGCTTGAAGATTTCGCGGAACAGGTTCTTCGTCTTGTCGCGGTTCAGGAAGTGCTGCTGGTCCGGCGCGCGCTCATAGGCATAGCCCGGCGACACCGTGATACCGTCGACGCCGATCTCGCCGACCGTGTCGAAGAACTTCGCCACGCGATCGGGCACGGCGTCGTTGAACAGCGTGCAGTTGATGTTCACACGGAAGCCGCGGCGCTTGGCTTCCTTGATGGCCGCGACGGCCTTGTCGTACACGCCTTCCTGCGAGACCGAGTGGTCGTGCGCTTCGCGGTCGCCGTCGAGGTGCACCGACCAGACGAAATACGGGTTCGGCTCGTAGTCGTCCATCTTCTTTTCCATGAGCAACGCGTTCGTGCAGAGATACACGAACTTCTTGCGCGCCATGATGCCCTTGACGATCTGCGGCATTTCCTTGTGCAGCAGCGGCTCGCCGCCTGCGATGGAAACGACCGGCGCGCCGCACTCATCGACGGCTTCGAGGCATTCCTGCAGCGACAGACGCTGGTTCAGGATGGGATCCGGATAGTCGATCTTGCCGCAGCCATTGCAGGCGAGATTGCAGCGGAACAGCGGCTCGAGCATGAGCGCGAGCGGGTAGCGCTTGTTGCCGCTGAAATGCTGGCGGAAGATGTACGAGCCAACGCGGACTTTTTGTAGCAGCGGAATAGACAAAGCGTGTCCTCCTTAAACTTCGCGCGCGACGAGCGGTTGCAAGAGCTTCGACGGCAGCTTGAATTCGACTTTTTCTTCACGGCCCGCCATCGTCGACACCTCGACAGGCCCCAACGCGCGCAGCGCGTCAATCACGTTCTCAACCATTTCTTCAGGCGCCGATGCGCCGGCCGTGATACCGACCGTTTGCACATTGGCGAACCACTCGGCCTTCACTTCCGAGCCGTCGGCGACGAGGTAGCTCGGCACACCGGTTTCGCTGCCGATTTCGCGCAGACGATTCGAGTTCGAGCTGTTCGTTGCGCCCACGACGAGCAGAACCTCCACCTGGTCAGACAGTTCGCGCACCGCGGCCTGGCGGTTCTGCGTTGCGTAGCAGATGTCACGCGTGTCCGGCCCGACGATGTCGGAGAACCGCGCGAGCAGCGCGTCGATGATGCCGCGCGTGTCGTCCACCGAAAGGGTGGTTTGCGTCACGTACGCGAGCGGTGCATCGAGCGGCAGATCGAGCTTCGAAACATCGGCTTCGCTCTGCACGAGCAGCACGGTGCCGGGAATCTGGCCGATCGTGCCTTCCACTTCAGGGTGACCGGCATGGCCGATCAGGATCAGCGTGCGGCCCGCCGCGACGTACTGACGGCCCTGCACGTGAACCTTCGTGACGAGCGGGCAGGTGGCGTCGAGCACGTCGAGGTCGCGTTCCTCGGCGGCGCGCTCCACGGTCTTGGCCACGCCGTGGGCACTGAAAATCGCCACGGCGCCTTCCGGCACTTCGTCGAGTTCTTCCACGAAACGCGCGCCCTTGTTGCGCAGGTTTTCGACCACATGACGGTTGTGGACGATTTCATGGCGCACGTAGACCGGCGCGCCGTGCTTCTGCAATGCGCGATCGACGATTTCGATAGCGCGGACAACCCCCGCGCAAAAGCCGCGGGGTTGGGCAAGGATCACTCGCATATTGGTGGCGAACTCCGACTGCCGCATGAGGCGAGCGAGTCGGTAAAAATGACCTGATCGCCGGCGGCTGTCTATTTATTAAGGATGCAAAAAATCCGCCAAAGGGTGACGGAGTAAAAACTAGACGCGCATTTTACCCCCTACGCCTTTCGTTTGCTGTGTGGAGCACTCGCGGGTGAGGCGTGCGCGCGACGGCGACGGCCGCGCAGCGTTCCATTTTTCCCGAAAAGCCTGCTGTGTGCTGCTTCCGCGGCATGCGATGCGGCCTGCGCAAAGCACGTCGCGCAGGCCGCCCGGGACGGCACCCGGAGCCGGCGACCTGGCGTTGCGCGGTGCAACATACCCCGGGAACCCTTAAAATATCGCGTCCTGCGGGTCGCCTGGATGGCGCCCGAGGATACGACCCCATTCTGGACGCCTTGATGGAACCCGACCACTACGACGATTTTCCGGTAGCGCGCGTATTGCTGCCGAAGGCGCTGCGCGTGCCTGTCGGCGTGATCTACCACGTCGCGCGCACGCTCGACGACATCGCGGACGAAGGTGACTGGAGCCCCGAGGAGCGCCACACGCGCCTCGCCGATTTTCGCGAAGGCCTGAACGCCGTGGCCGAAGGCCGCCCGGCGCGCGTGCACCCCATGCTGTTCGCGAAGCTCGCCGACGTCGTGCGCGAGTGCCGCCTGCCACTCGCGCCGTTTTACGATCTCGTCGCGGCGTTCGATCAGGATATCGACACGACGCGCTATGCCGACCGTTTCGAGCTGCTGGACTTCTGCCGGCGCTCGGCGAACCCGGTTGGCCACTTGATGCTCCACCTGATCCACGAAGCGACGCCTGAGAATCTCGCCGATTCCGATGCGATCTGCACCGCCTTGCAGCTCGTTACCTTCTTGCAGGACGTGAGCGCCGACTGGGCGCGCGGCCGCATTTACCTGCCGCTCGCCGACCGCGAGCGCTTTGGCGTAACCGAGGCGCAGATTGCCGCCGGTCGCGTGGACGACGCCTGGCGCGCGCTGATGGCGCACGAGGTGGCGCGCGCGCGGGCGCTGATGGTGAGCGGCGCGCCGCTGGCGCTGCGCGTGCCAGGGCGCTTCGGCCTCGAACTGTGCAGCGTCGTCCATGGCGCACTGCGCATGCTCGAAGTCATCGAGCGCGGCGGCTACGATGTGTTCCGCGCGCGGCCAGCGCTGCGCGCCCCCGACTGGGCCGTGGTGCTCCTGCGCACGGCGGCCATGTGGCTGTCGCGCCGCGTGGGCGTGCGCGCACCTTCGATCGAGAGTAACAACGCATGACTACGACCATTCTGTTTGCCGTCTCCTGTCTCTCGCTGCTGATCTGGCTCGTGCTGCTGTTCGGGCGCGGCGGTTTCTGGCGCGCGCGCCCGGCCGCGCCGCTGCCGCTTGTCGAGCCCGCGGCCGGCTGGCCCGCGGCGTGCGCCGTGGTGCCGGCGCGCAACGAGGCCGATGCGATCGGCGAGGCTGTCAGCTCGCTGCTCCAGCAGGACTACGGCGGCGAGTTTCACGTGATCGTGATCGACGACCACAGCACCGACGGCACCGCCGAAGCCGCCCGCGCGGCCGCGCTCGCGCTGCAATGCCCGGAAAAGCTCAGCGTGATTACGGCGAAGCCGCTGCCAGCGGGTTGGTCAGGCAAGGTGTGGGCGCAGTCGCAAGGCATCGAGGCGGTACGCACACTCAAACTGCCCGCCGACTACCTGCTGCTCACCGACGCCGACATCGGCCATCCGCCCGACGCGCTCGCGCAGCTCGTGGTGCGCGCGCAGGCCGAAGGCCGCGACCTCGTCTCGCTGATGGTGCGGCTGCGCTGCGATTCCTTCTGGGAAAAGGCGTTGATTCCGGCGTTCGTATTCTTCTTCGCGAAGCTCTACCCGTTCTCGTGGGTCAACAATCCGAAGAACCGTACGGCCGCTGCCGCTGGCGGCTGCATGCTGGTGCGCCGCCAGGCGCTCGAAGAGGCGGGCGGTATCGAATCGATCCGCGCCGAGCTGATCGACGACTGCAGCCTCGCGGCGCGCATCAAGCATCGCGGCGAGGGACATCATCCGATCCGGCTCGACGTTGCCGCGAAGAGCGTGTCGCTGCGTCCGTACGATTCGTGGAAGGACATCTGGAACATGATCGCCCGCACGGCGTTCACGCAGCTGCATTACTCGGCGTGGCAGCTCGCGGGCACGCTACTCGGCATGGCGATCATCTATCTCGCGCCGCCCGTGGTCGCGCTCGTGCTCGGGCCGAAGGGCTGGCCCGCGTGGATCGCCTGGGCGCTGATGTGCTGCGCGTACTCGCCGATGCTGGCCTACTACCGGCGCTCGCCCCTGTGGGCGCCGTTCCTGCCGCTCGTGGCGCTGTTCTACGTGGGCGCGACGTTCGCTTCGGCCTGGCGCTTCTGGCGCGGCAAGGGCGGGCAGTGGAAGGCGCGTGTGCAGGCGCCGGTGCAGGGACGTTGAGGCGCTCGTTGTCGGGAGCAGCCAATGAAAAAAGCCGTCGGTTTCGACGGCTTTTTCGTTTTGACGGTGTCCGAGCGCGTTATCGCTGCGTGAGCATCATGTACATCTGCGCGACGATGTCGGGCGTGAACGTGAACGGCACCCAGCCGTGGCCCGTATGTCGCAGCACCAGCAGGCGGTCGCCGTTGGATTGTTTCTGCACGGCCATCATCGGATTCTTCGTCGATGCGAAACGCCAGCCTTGCGGAATGCCGGGCGGCGGTTCGGGCTGCATCGAGGCGCGCGCGTTCGAGAGCTCCTCGATCATCTGGCCGACTTGCAGCGCATTGAGCGTCACCGTCTGGCCGCCGATCGTCAGCGTGATTTCGTTTTGCGACGGGCGCGCCACGTGCAATTCGGGCTGCGCATGCGCAGCGTTCGCCGCCTCGGCAGCAGGTTCGATGGCTTCGGCGGTTTCGGTCACGGATGCGTTTGCGGCTTCAACGGCTTCAACGGGTTCTGCGGCCGCGACGGCATCGGCAGTGTCCGCGGCCGTATCGACGGCAACGGTTTGCGGCGGCTCAGCGATGGCACGCTCCGCATCGCGCTGTGCAACGGGAGTGTCCTGCTGGGGAACTGCGGCGGCGCGTTCATCGGCGCGCGGTGCTTGCGCGGCGGCGGCGGCCTGAAGGAGCTGATCGACGCCCACTTCGAGCACGCCAATCTGGTCTTGAAGATTCATGCGAGCTTCTCAGGTAAGACCCGCGATTTTAACCGTAGCTCGCGCGCATTGCCCTTCAGGCGTTGTACGCATGTCGCAAGAAAAGTTGTAACAGTTTCCTCAGCGCCGCCTGGTTCGCGCTTTTTGGGCGCTTGTTTGGCGCTCATTTGACGTTCAGATACCCCGCCTCGCGGAACCACGCGAGCGCATCCTTCAAGCCCTCTTGATACGGCCGCGCGCGATAACCGAGCTCGCGCTCCGCCTTCGCCGACGTGAAATACATCTTGTTTTTCGACATCTTCAGCGCGTCGACGGTCACGAACGGCTCGCGCTTCGTAAAGCGCGCCACGGCTTCCGCGCCCATCGCGAGCGGATAAAGCGGCCAGCGCGGCAGCGCGATCGTGGGCGCCTTGCGGCCCACCATCCCGGCGATGTCGGCGAGCATCTGTTGCAGCGGCAGATTTTCGCCGCCGAGGATATAGCGCTCGCCAATGCGCCCGCGCTCCAGCGCGAGAAAGTGGCCGTTCGCCACGTCGTCCACGTGCGCGAGGTTCAGGCCCGTGTCGACGAAGGCGGGAATCTTGCCCGTGGCCGCTTCGACGATGATGCGGCCCGTGGGCGTGGGCTTCACGTCGCGCGGGCCGATCGGCGTGGACGGATTGACGATCACGGCAGGCAGGCCATCGCGCTCGATCATGCGCTCCACGGCGCGCTCGGAAAGCACCTTGCTGCGCTTGTACACGCCAATCGCCTGCTCGGGAGTGAGCGGCGAGGTTTCGTCGGCGGAGTTGCCCGAACTCGTGACCTTGAGCGTGGCCACGCTGCTTGTGTAGACGATGCGCTCCACGCCCGCGTCGAGCGCCGCGCGCATGGTGGCCTGGGCGCCTTCGAGATTGGCGCGCTCGATTTCGTGCGGATCGGGCGCCCACAGGCGGTAGTCGGCGGCCACGTGGAAGAGATAGCGCACACCGTCGAGTGCCTTTCGCATGGACGCGGCGTCGCGCATGTCACCGGTGACGATTTCGGCGTCGAGCGCTTCGAGGTTCTTGCGCGGGCTCGTCGCGCGCACCAGCAGACGCACGGCATAACCCTTTTCCTGCGCGATGCGGGCGACGGCCGAGCCGACGAAGCCGGACGCTCCGGTGATCAGGACGAGATCGCGGTTGGCTCGGGAGATGTCGGTCATTACAGGGTCGCTTCCATGTTCGGGTAACAGCGTCGGTATCGGCGCCGCGTGCGCGGCGTGGCACGGATTGTACGTGGCGCTGGCCCGGCGCGTGTGCGCGTTGGCGTCTACAATGCCGACCGTAAAGCATGCATGGAGAAGCGAACAATGAGCGAACCGGATCTGGATACGCGCCTCGAAACGTACTACGTGCGCGTGCGCGGGACGGTGCAGGGCGTGGGTTTTCGTCATGCGACGGTGCGTCAGGCGCACGCGCTGCGCATTCGCGGCTACGTCGCGAACATGGAGGACGGCTCGGTCGAAGCCGTGATCCAGGGCACGGCGAATCAGGTGGACCGCATGCTTTCGTGGCTGCGTCATGGGCCGCCGGCCGCGCGTGTCAGTTCGGTGGAAAGCGAGGAGCGCTTGAGCGAAAAACGTTACGAGCGCTTCGAGCAGCACTGACAACGCCCGATTAAAAAAAGCGGTGCGCCACTTTCAGGCGCACCGCTTTTTCGTTTCAGACACCGCTTACTTCACGGCAAGCAGGCTCTCCGCGAATCCCCAATCCTTCTCGACCCACTGACGCGTGCACTCGAAGCCCGCGTCGGCGGCGATCGCCGGGATTTCGTCGGCGTGGTACTTGTGGCTGCTCTCGGTCCAGATCGTCTCGCCCGCACCGATCTCCACAGTGAGATTCGCCGAGTGCACCTCGGCGTGCACGTCGCGCCTCGCCCGCAGATGCATCTCGATGCTGCGCACATCGGGATTGAAGCGCGCGACGTGCTCGAAGTCGTGCAGGTCGAAGTCGCCGTCCAGCTCGCGGTTGATGCGCGAAAGCAGGTTCAGGTTGAACGCGGCCGTGGCGCCGATGGCGTCGTCATAGGCGGCGATCAGCGTATCGACAGGTTTCACGAGGTCGGTGCCGAGCAGCAGCGTGTCGCCGGGACGCAGCATCGCGCGGATGTCACGCAGGAAGCGCGTGGCGGCAAGGCGCGCGAAGTTGCCAATCGTGCTGCCGAGAAAGAGCACGAGCAGTTGTTCACCCTCTTTGCGCTGGCGGCTCACTTCGGAAAGCCCCGCGAGATAGTCGCGCTCGTAGCCGACGATCGAAATGCGCTCGATATCGGCCAGCTCGCGCCGGCACAACTGCAGCGCGGTGCGGGAAATCTCGATCGGGCAGTACGACGTGGGACGCTTGCGGCACAGCGCTTCGAGAATGCGGCGCGTCTTGCGGCCGCTGCCGCTGCCGAGTTCGGCGACCTTCACGTCGGAGGGCAGCGCCTCGACGATCTCGGACGCGTAGCGCGTGAGCAGGCGCTCCTCGCTGCGCGTGACGCCGTATTCTGGCAGGACGGTAATGACCTCGAAGAGGGCCGAGCCGACTTCGTCATACAGATACTTCGACGGCAGTTCCTTTTGCGGCGAGCGCGTCAAACCCGCGCGCACTTCGGCGGCGAAGGCGCTGGCGGCGGGGGAAAGGGCGAATGCGCGGG
>NZ_JAYMSC010000035.1:0-88735 GCF_038900775.1 Paraburkholderia sp. JHI869 | reverse complement strand
TGTTCAGCCAGTAAGGCAGAGGGCTCGCAACCTGCTCGCAGACAAGGCGCGGCGCCGTAATGGCGCCGCGCCTTTTTTGTGCGCCGGCGGAACGGCTCGTATGGCGTGGACAGGTCGTGGCGATCGTTCATGGGCCTGCGGGCGCGGTTGCCGGCACGCGTGTTGCAATGCAATCAAGTTCGCATTGCAGGAACCGCCCGTCAGCGGTATGGACGCAGCGTTAGCCATTCGGCCAGGACCTTCGCGAGGCCCGTTCGGCGCCGCACGAAGATGGCCGTTCGGCCGATGCGACACGCGCCGCTTCCTGAGATAATCTGACGTCCGAAATCATTTCCAACAGCGAGTTGCCCAAGGCATGGTCCGTACCCCCGCCCGTCCTCCCGAAGAAGCCACCGCTGCGCAGCGCGCGGTGTGGTTGCGCGCCGAACTCGAGCGTGCGAATCACGCCTACTACGTGCTCGACCAGCCGGAGCTGCCCGACGCGGAATACGACAAGCTGTTCGGCGAACTTCAGCAGATCGAGGCAGCGCATCCCGACCTCATCACGACCGATTCGCCCACTCAGCGTGTGGGCGGCGAAGTCGCCGGAGGCTTCGAGCCTGTGGTGCACGACGTGCCGATGCTTTCGCTGAACAACGGCTTTGCCGACGAGGACATCGTCGCGTTCGACAAGCGCGTGGCCGATGCGCTCGCCAGGATCAAGGGCGCGGAAGTCGCCGAGGTCGAATATGCCGCTGAACTCAAGTTCGACGGTCTCGCCATCTCGCTGCGCTATGTCGATGGCGTGTTCGTTCAGGCGTCCACGCGCGGTGACGGCGCGACTGGCGAGAACGTCACGGAGAACGTGCGCACGATCCGCTCGTTGCCGCTGCGCCTGAAGGGCAAGCGCGTGCCGAAGGTGCTCGACGTGCGCGGCGAGGTGCTGATGTTCCGCCGCGACTTCGAGCGGATGAACGAGCGTCAGCGCGACGCCGGCCACAAGGAATTCGCGAACCCGCGTAACGCCGCAGCGGGCAGCCTGCGACAGCTCGATCCGAAGATCACTGCACAGCGGCCACTGTCGTTTTTCGCTTATGGCATTGGTGTGCTCGAAGGCGAGCCGATGCCGGCCACCCATAGCGAACTGCTCGACTGGTACGCGGAAATGGGCCTCCCGGTCAATGCCGAACGGGCGGTCGTGAAGGGCGCGCAAGGTCTGCTCGAATTCTTCCGTGCCGTCGGTGAGAAGCGCGACGCCCTGCCGTACGACATCGACGGCGTGGTCTACAAGGTGAACCGCCGCGACGAGCAAGATGCACTGGGTTTCGTCTCGCGCGCGCCGCGCTTCGCGCTTGCGCACAAGTTCCCGGCGCAGGAAGCGCTCACGAAGCTGCTGGCGATCGACGTGCAGGTGGGCCGCACGGGCGCGATTACGCCGGTGGCGCGGCTCGAGCCGGTGTTCGTCGGCGGCGCGACGGTGACCAACGCTACGCTGCACAACGAAGACGAAGTGCGCCGCAAGGACATCCGCATCGGCGACACGGTGATCGTGCGGCGCGCCGGCGACGTGATTCCCGAGGTGGTTAGTGCGCTCATGGACCGCCGTCCGGCCGACGCCCACGAGTTCGTGATGCCGACCGAGTGCCCGGTGTGCGGTTCGCGCATCGAGCGTCTGCCCGACGAGGCCATCGCTCGCTGCACGGGCGGCCTCTTCTGTCCGGCCCAGCGCAAGCAGGCGCTTTGGCACTTCGCCCAGCGCCGCGCGCTCGATATCGACGGGCTGGGCGAAAAGATCATCGACCAGCTGGTCGACCAGAATCTCGTGCGCACGCCTGCCGATCTCTTCAATCTCGGCTTCGGCACGCTCGCGCAGCTAGACCGTATGGCGGACAAGTCGGCGCAGAACCTGCTCGACTCGCTCGAGAAGGCCAAGTCCACGACGCTTGCGCGTTTCATCTACGCGCTCGGCATTCGGCACGTGGGCGAATCGACGGCCAAGGATCTCGCCAAGCATTTCGGTTCACTCGATCCGATCATGAGTGCGACAGTCGAGGAATTGCTCGAAGTGAACGATGTGGGCCCGATCGTCGCGCTCGCGATTCACGAGTTTTTTGCGGAAGAGCATAACTGCACGGTGATCGAGCAACTGCGCGCGCCGGGCAAAGTAACATGGACGGAAGGTCCGCCTGCGCCGAAGGCGCCGGTGGGCGTGCTGGCCGGCAAGACGGTGGTGCTCACCGGCACGCTGCCCACGCTCTCGCGCGACGAGGCGAAGGAAATGCTGGAAGCGGCCGGCGCGAAGGTGGCCGGCTCGGTGTCGAAGAAGACCGATTACGTGGTGGCGGGCGCCGACGCGGGCAGCAAGCTCGCAAAAGCCGAGGAACTCGGCGTGCCGGTGTTCGACGAAGAAGGAATGCGCAAGCTCCTGGAGGGGCAAACGACATGATTCGCGAAATTCTCAGGATGGGCGATCCGCGCCTGCTCAGCATTGCCAGGCCCGTCGATCACTTCGATACGCCCGAGTTGCACGAACTCATCGCCGATATGTTCGACACCATGCACGCCGCGAACGGCGCGGGACTCGCCGCTCCGCAGATCGGCGTCGACTTGCAGGTGGTGATCTTCGGTTTCGAACGGAACGAGCGCTATCCCGAGGCGCCGGCCGTGCCGCAAACGGTGCTCATCAACCCGGTTATCCATCCGCTGTCGCACGACATGGAAGAGGGTTGGGAGGGGTGTCTTTCGGTGCCGGGCATGCGCGGCGCCGTGAGCCGCTATTCGATGATCCGCTATGACGGCTTCGATCAGTACGGTGCGCCTATCGAGCGTGTGGCCGAGGGGTTTCACGCACGGGTCGTCCAGCACGAATGCGATCACCTGATCGGCAAGCTGTATCCCATGCGCATTACCGACTTCTCCAAGTTCGGCTTTACCGAGGTTCTGTTTCCGGAACTCGACCCGAATAGCGACGACTGAAGATTGAAGCATCAAGAAAAACGGGAGCCAGATGGCTCCCGTTTTTTTATGCAGCGCGGCGTGAGGCGTCGATGTGGCGTTAGAACGCTTCGTCGGCGGCCAGATAGCGCCATTGGCCTTGCGGCAGCGCGCCGAGCAGCACGCGGCCCATGCGCACGCGCTTGAGTCCCACGACCTTCAGGCCAACCAGTTCGCACATGCGGCGGATCTGGCGCTTCTTGCCTTCGCGCAATACGAAACGCAACTGTTCGCCGTTTTGCCAGCTCACCTGCGCGGGCTTGAGCGGCACGTCGTCGAGCGAGAGGCCGTGGCACAGCTGTGCGAGCAATTCGGGCGGGAAGTGCTGATCGATTTCGGTCTCGATGTCGTTGTAGGTGACGCGCACGAGATATTCCTTGTCGATGTCCGAGCTCTCGCCGATCAACTGCTTGGCCACGCGGCCGTCCTGGGTCAGCACGAGCAGGCCCGTCGAGTCGATATCGAGCCGGCCAGCCGGCGCAAGCGTGCGCAGATGCTGGGCCGAGAAGCGGATACCCGAATGGTCACCGTCCCAATGATTCTCGCCGGTGATGAGCACGGCGGCGGGCTCGTAGCCGTCCTCGGCCTGGCCCGACACGTAGCCCACGGGTTTGTGCACCAGGATCGTCACCTGGCGCGCCTGTGCGGCGAGTGCGGCCGGGTCGACCTCGATGCGCTGATCCGGCGTGACCTTGGCGCCGAGCGTGTCGACGACTTCGCCGTCCACATACACCCAGCCTTTTTCGATCCACTCGTCGGCTTCGCGGCGCGAGCACAGGCCCAGTTCGGACATGCGCTTGGACAGGCGCAGGGTGTTGTCGCCGTCGACTTCCTCACGCGGCGTGCGGCGAGGTGTGGATTCGGCGTCGTCGGTGCGGCGTGAGGGCTTTTCGGCCGACTTGACGGGGCGCGCGGGCTTGCGGGCGCCGCCATCGCGGTCGTCGCTCCACGCGGATTTCACCGGGCGTGCGAAACGACGCTCTGTGCCCTCGTCGCGGGCGCGCGGCGGCCGGCGGTCATCGCTGTCCGTGCGGCGTGCGAAGGGGCGTGCATCGCCTTCCTCCCGGCCACGCGGCGGGCGGCGGTCGTCACCTTCGGTGCGGCGCGCGAAGGGGCGTGCGCCACCTTCGTCCCGGCCACGCGGCGGGCGGCGGTCGTCGCCTTCGGTGCGGCGTGCGAAGGGGCGTGCACCGCCTTCGTCGCGGCCACGTGCGGGACGGCGGTCGTCGCCTTCGGAGCGGCGTTCGAAGCGACGCTCGCCACCTTCCTCACGGCTGCGAGGCGGGCGGCGGTCGTCACCTTCGTTACGGCGCGCGAAGGGGCGTGCGCCACCTTCGTCGCGGCTACGGGGCGGGCGGCGGTCGTCACCTTCGTTACGGCGCGCGAACGGGCGTGCGCCGCCTTCGTCGCGGCCACGCGGCGGTCGGCGGTCGTCGCCTTCGGTGCGTCGTTCGAAGCGACGCTCGCCACCTTCCTCACGGCTGCGAGGCGGCCGACGGTCATCACCTTCGCTACGTCGCGCGAAGGGGCGGTCGCCACCTTCGTCACGACCGCGCGGCGGGCGGCGGTCGTCGCCTTGAGGGCGAGGCCCGAAGCGACGCTCGCCACCTTCGTCACGGCTGCGAGGCGGCCGGCGGTCGTCGCCTTGGGGGCGAGGCGCGAAGCGGCGCTCACCACCTTCGTCACGGCTGCGCGGCGGACGGCGGTCGTCGCCTTCAGCGCGGCGCGCAAAACGACGCTCGCCGCCTTCGTCGCGGCCGCGCGGCGGCCGCCGGTCGTCACCTTCAGCGCGGCGCGCAAAACGACGCTCGCCGCCTTCGTCGCGGCCGCGCGCAAATCCACGCGCCTCTTCGCCGGAGCGACGGGCCGGGCGGCGCTCGTCGCCGAACCCGCCTTCGCGAGCCGGGCGCTCACCGGGGCGCGCATCGCCGGTGCGCGGCATGGGGCGGCCGGCTGAGGTGCGCGCAGGCTTCCCCGCGGAAGTCTTCGCGGCCGATGCTGGCCGAGCGTCCGCCGGCCGAACTTCAGCCGGCCGCACCGGCTTACGCGCGGTCGTGCTGCCGCGGCGGACGGGGGCGCGTTCCGGAGTGGTCGGGCGCGGATGTTTGGCTGTCAGTTTGGCTCGCATGGATCTGGGTATTTCGCTTGGGTCATTCACACTGCGATCGCGCGCAGCAATTCGGTTTCGACGTGAATCTGCTGGCGGTTGTCGGAGAGTCCCGAGCCGTCGAGCAAAAACACGTCTTCCACGCGCTCGCCGAGCGTATTGATCCGCGCCGCATGGACGCCGACATGATGCTCCGCGAGCACGCGTGCGATGGAATAGAGAAGGCCCGGCCGGTCGTTCGCCGACACGGACAGGATGTAGTACTGGCCGCGTTCGTCGGCCCGCAGATCGACACGCGGCGTTACCGGGAAAGTACGCGAAAGGCGCGAAAGACGCCCCTTCGACGGCTCGGGCAGGGCGTTGTCCGTCGCCTTCAGGCGCGCGGCGAGTTCCTGCTCGACGAGGTTCGCGATATCGCGGTAATGCACGTCGCCTTCGGTGTGGGCAACGATGAAGTTATCGAGTGCGTAGCCGTGGCGCGTGGTGCTCACGCGCGCGTCGAGCACGGACAAACCGCTGCGGTCGAAGTACGCGCACATCGTCGCGAACAGGTCGGGGCGGTCCTGTGCGTAGACGAGGACCTGCAACGCCTCGCCGATCGGCGAGGGGCGTGCACGCACGACCGGCTCCGGCGCCTCGACGTGGCGGTAGAGCACGCGCGTTTGCCAGGCGATGTCGGCGGCGTCGTGGCGCAGGAAGTAGCCCACGTCGAGCTTGTCCCAGAGCGCGCGGTGCGCGTGCTCCGGCACCGTCTCCAGACGCAGCAGCGCAAGCGCCAGTTCCTGGCGCGTCTTGAGCTCCGAGTGCGCGTCGGGCTTGGCGCCGCCGAGCACGGCGAGCGTCGAGCGATACAGGTCTTCGAGCAGCTTGCCTTTCCAGTTGTTCCAGACCTTCGGGCTCGTGCCGCGAATGTCGGCGACCGTCAGCAGATAGAGCGCCGAAAGTCGCCGCTCCGTGCCGACCAGTTCGGCGAAGCGCTTCACGACTTCGGGGTCGGTGATGTCCTGCTTCTGGGCGACCTGGCTCATCGTCAGATGCTGCTGGACGAGCCAGACGACCAGGTCCGCGTCGTCGCCCGTGATGTCGTGCTCGCGGCAAAAGCGCCGCGCGTCGGCCATGCCGAGCTGCGAGTGGTCGCCGCCGCGGCCCTTGGCGATGTCGTGGAACAGCGCCGCGACGTAGAGCACCCACGGGCGCTCGAAGTTGGCGATCAGCTGGCTGCAGAACGGATACTCGTGCGCATGCTCGGCCACGGCGAAGCGGCGCATGTTGCGCAGCACCATGAGGATGTGCTGATCGACCGTATAGACGTGATAGAGGTCGTGCTGCATCTGCCCGACGATACGGCGGAAATTCAGCAGATAGCGCCCGAGCACGCTCGTCTGGTTCATGAGCCGCATGGCGTGCGTGATGCCGGCCGGCTGCTTGAGGATTTCCATGAAGAGCCGGCGGTTCTCCGGGTCGCGGCGCCAGCGCTGGTCCATGGTCTCGCGCGCGTTGTAGAGCGCGCGCAGTGTGCGCGCCGACAGGCCTTTCACACCGGGCACCTGCTCGTAGAGCAGGAAGGCTTCGAGAATCGCGTGCGGCTCGCGTTCGAACACGTCGTCGCTGACGATTTCAAGCATCCCTTGCTTTTCGACGAAATGCTCGGAGAGCGTGCGCGTAATGCCGCTCGTGCTCGGGAAGAGCTGCGCCTCGATGTTCTGGATCAGGATGGTGGCAAGCTGCGTGACCGCCTTCGCGGCCCAGTAGTAGCGGCGCATGAGCTGCTCGCTCGCACGCCGCGCGCTGCTGGCCTTGTAGCCGAAGCTTTCGGCCACCGCCGTCTGCAGGTCGAACACGAGGATGTCCTGGCGGCGGCCCGCGATCACATGCAGGCGCGCGCGCAGCGCCTTGAGAAACGCCTCGTTGCGGCGCAGTTCGCGCGCCTCGCGCCCGGTGATGAGGCCGCGCTCGTCGAGCTCCTTCCAGCTGCTGCCGAAGGCGGCGGCTTCGGTGATCCAGAGAATCAACTGAAGGTCGCGCAGGCCGCCGGGGCTTTCCTTGACGTTGGGTTCGAGCGAGTAGGGCGTGTCCTGGAAGCGCGCGTGGCGCTGGCGCATTTCGAGCACTTTCGCCTGGAAGAACGCGCGCGGGTCCATGGCGTCGCGATAACGCTGCGCGAAGTCGCCGAAGAGCGCATCGCTGCCCGTGATGCAGCGCGCCTCGAGCAGCGAGGTGCGTACGGTGACGTCGTTGGCGGCTTCCTCGAGGCATTGCGTGACGCTGCGCACGCTGCTGCCGATGTCGAGTCCGAGATCCCACGCAAGGCCGATGAAGCGCTCGATGCGTTCTTCGAGCGGCGCGAGCGGTTCGTCGTCCGGCAGCAGAACGAGGATGTCGACGTCGGACCAGGGCGCAAGCTCGCCGCGCCCGAAACCGCCCACGGCCACGAGCGCCAGTGTGGCCGGCAACTCGCAGAGATTCCAGGCGCTGCGCAAGGTGTCGTCGGTGGTGCGGGCGAGGGCGCGCATCAACGAGTCGACATTGGTCGCGGTCTTGAAACGCTCGAGCAACTGGGCCTTGGCGGCCTTGTAGTCGGACTTCAGCGACGACGTATCGGGAACGGCGACAGCGGGAACACTCATGGGCTCGGGTCGTGTCTGGCGTGGTTGGGCGGGCGGCTGGTCGTGCGCGCGGCCGGCCTGCTGATGGCGCATGGCCGCGTGGGTTCGTCGGTTAGTGCGTCGGCTGCTTTGCAGGTTGCCTTGTAAGCTGCGCCATCGTGCTGGTGGCGCCGGGCGGGGTTCGCGTGCAGTGCCTCGCTCGCGTTGGGCGTGGCCGCAGGTGCAGGACACGCGCTACGAGCACATCCATTTTGCGCCGGATCGCGCCACGAAGCGCTTTCCGGCACTTTTTTCTACGGCAGTCAGGCCGCCGTGCCTGCCATCTGCGCGACGATGGCCGGCTTGGCGGGCGTGCCCGCCGAGACCGTCAGGACCTCGTAGCCCGTTTCGGTCACGAGCACCGTGTGCTCCCATTGTGCCGAGAGGCTGCGGTCCTTCGTCTTGACGGTCCACTGGTCCGGCATGGTGCGGATGTCGCGGCGGCCGGCGTTGATCATCGGTTCGACGGTGAAGATCATGCCGGGCACGAGTTCGATGCCCGTGCCGGGGCGGCCGTAGTGCAGCACCTGCGGGTCTTCGTGGAACACCGTGCCGATGCCATGGCCGCAATACTCACGCACCACGCTGTAGCCCTGGCTTTCGGCGTAGCGCTGGATGGCGTGGCCGATATCGCCCAGATGGCCGCCGGGGCGTACCTGGTCGATGCCGAGCCACATGCATTCGTACGTGGTCTGCACGAGGCGCTTCGCGAGGATCGAGCCTTCGCCGACGATGAACATGCGGCTCGTGTCGCCGAAATAGCCTTCCTTGATGACGGTGATGTCGATATTGAGCGCGTCGCCGTTCTTCAGCGCCTTGTCGCCCGGAATACCGTGACAGATCACGTCGTTCACGGAGGTGCAGATTGCCTTCGGGTAGGGCGGGTAGCCGGGCGGCTGATAGTTCAGCGGCGCGGGCACCGTACCCTGCACATTGGTCATGTATTCGTGGCACAGGCGGTCGAGTTCACCCGTCGTCACGCCTGCGGTGACAAACGGCGTGATGTAATCGAGCACCTCGCTCGCCAGCCGGCAGGCGACGCGCATTTGCGCGATGTCTTGTTCGTTCTTGATCGAAATGGCCATGGTATGCGCCCGAAAATGCAGTCGAATATTGAATTATCGCACCTAATGCGGGTGGTCGCTGAGTTTTGAAAAGGTGGGTCGCGATCCGTTCCGCTCCCCCGCGGCCATATTCCGCGGGTAATAGCTGTCTTGAGTAAGGGGTAGTTTGCGTGCTATACTCTTCGGCTAAGTCGCTTCCTATATCTTTCGAATTCATGTTCGGAGTTTGCGGGGCGGCAGAATCCGCCGTTGCCGCGGAGCGCTTTGCCAAAGTACGGGAATTCGACGATTTTGGCGGGTGCGCGAAGAACATTCGGAAGCATCTTCTTCAGGTAGCACACTCGCAAGCCGGCGCACCCAGGGTGTCGGGCGCGCCGATCTCCCGAAATGGGAGGGCGCACCGATACGGCAGCCGGCTTCAGACCCAAACCCTCGCGGAGAATTGAAACATGGCAGTTACGATGCGCCAAATGCTGGAAGCCGGTGTCCACTTCGGTCACCAAACGCGCTTCTGGAACCCGAAGATGGCCCCCTTCATCTTCGGTCATCGCAACAAGATTCACATCATCAACCTCGAAAAGACGCTGCCGATGTACAACGACGCGCTGAAGTACGTGCGTCAACTGGCAGCGAACCGCGGCACGATCCTGTTCGTCGGTACGAAGCGTCAATCGCGTGACACGATCGCTGAAGAAGCGAACCGCGCTGGTATGCCGTTCGTGAACGCACGCTGGCTCGGCGGCATGCTGACCAACTTCAAGACGCTGAAGGTTTCGATCAAGCGCCTGAAGGACATGGAAGCAGCCGTGGAAGCGGGTGAGCTCGAGAAGATGAGCAAGAAGGAAGCGCTCCTGTTCGAACGCGAAATCGCCAAGCTGCAAAAGTCGATCGGCGGCGTGAAGGACATGGGCGGCATTCCTGACGCGATCTTCGTGGTCGACGTCGGCTACCACAAGATTGCCGTGACGGAAGCGAACAAGCTGGGCATCCCCGTGATCGCCGTGGTCGATACGAACCACTCGCCGGAAGGCATCGATTACGTCATCCCGGGTAACGACGACGCCAGCAAGGCCGTCGCGCTGTACACGCAAGGCGTGGCTGACGCGATCCTCGAAGGCCGTGCGAATTCGGTGAACGAAGTGGTCGCAGCTGTGCGCGGCAACGAAGGCGACGACGAGTTCGTCGAGGTCAACCCGGAGGCGTAAGCTGCCCCCGTGTCCGGCAAGAAAAGGGGGCTTTCCATAGGCCCCTTTTTTTTAAGCCGCGACTTTCGTCGCCGCGTCATATGAGCGGCACCGTAGCCCTGTAGAAGCAGCTGTAAAAAAGCGTTTCACCGCAGGCGGAAACGGAAACGAATTTCTGCCGGCCGCGTCGAAAGGCGGGCGGCGTGTACCAGACAGACTCAAGGAGCGAATGATGGCGGCAATTACCGCAAGCATGGTGGCAGAACTGCGCGCAAAGACCGACGCGCCGATGATGGAATGCAAGAAGGCGCTGACGGAAGCCGACGGCGACCTGGCGCGTGCCGAAGAACTGCTGCGCGTTAAGCTCGGCAACAAGGCCAGCAAGGCCGCTTCGCGTGTCACGGCTGAAGGCGTGATCGCTTCGTTCATCGTCGGCGGCGCTGGCGCAATCGTCGAACTGAACTGCGAGACCGACTTCGTCTCGAAGAACGATGACTTCATCGACTTCTCGAAGAAGATCGCTGAACTCGTCGCCACGCAAAACCCGGCAGACGTCGCGGCTCTCGCGGCACTGCCGCTGGACGGCTCGACGGTCGACGCAGTGCGTCTCGCACTGGTCGGCAAGATCGGCGAAAACCTCTCGATCCGCCGTTTCGCGCGTTTCGAAACCGCCAACAAGCTGGCTGCGTACCTGCACGGCACGCGTATCGGCGTGCTGGTCGAGTACACGGGCGCAGACGAGCAAGTGGGCAAGGACGTCGCGATGCACATCGCCGCGATGAAGCCGGTCTCGCTGTCGTCGGACGACGTGCCTGCCGACCTGATCGCCAAGGAGCGCAGCATCGCCGAGCAGAAGGCCGCCGAATCGGGCAAGCCGGCTGAGATCGTCGCGAAGATGGTTGAAGGTTCGGTTCAGAAGTACCTGAAGGAAGTCTCGCTGCTGAACCAGCCGTTCGTGAAGAACGACAAGCAGACGATCGAGCAGATGCTCAAGGCTGCTGGCGCGGCAGTGCAGAAGTTCGCCCTCTTCGTGGTCGGCGAAGGCATCGAGAAGCGCCAGGACGACTTCGCTGCCGAAGTGGCCGCGCAAGTCGCTGCTGCAAAGCAGCAATAAAGACGGGTAAGCCCGCCTCGCCGCGCTGTGCGCGGCAGGCGGCAACCGCAGTTGTTGCAGCACCGCAGTTTGCTGAGTTGTAAGCCGTGGCGGAGCAATCCGCCGTGGCGGGCAGCGTAGCGACGAAGCGCATGGTAGTCCCCCGCCATGCGCGGCGTTGGAAATCTTCGCTATTTCTGGCGGCGCTTGCCCGAAGCCGTATTTCACCCCTACAGTTTCAAGTTATTGCCCTTTGCGCGCGATCCCGGATACCTCCATGCCCACACCCGCCTATAAACGCGTCCTGCTCAAACTTTCCGGCGAAGCCCTGATGGGCGACGATGCCTTTGGCATCAATCGCGCCACGATCGAACGTATGGTGGCAGACGTGGCCGAGGTGGTGCGTCTGGGCACCCAGCTCGCAGTCGTGATCGGCGGCGGCAACATTTTCCGCGGCGTTGCGGGCGGCGCGGCCGGTATGGACCGCGCAACGGCCGACTACATGGGCATGCTGGCCACGATGATGAACGCGCTCGCGCTGCAGGACGCCATGCGTCATGCAGGTATCGAAGCGCGCGTGCAGTCGGCGCTGCGCATGGACCAGGTCGTCGAGCCGTACATCCGCCCCCGCGCGATCCGCCAGCTCGAAGAAGGCAAGGTCGTGATCTTCGCGGCCGGCACGGGCAACCCGTTCTTCACCACCGACACGGCTGCTGCGCTGCGCGGCTCGGAAGTCGGCGCCGAAGTCGTGCTGAAGGCCACCAAGGTCGACGGCGTCTACTCGGCCGACCCGAAGAAGGACCCGAGCGCCACGCGCTACTCGACCATCAGCTTCGATGAGGCAATTGGCCGCAACCTGCAGGTGATGGACGCCACCGCGTTCGCGCTGTGCCGCGACCAGAAGCTGCCGATCCGCGTTTTTTCCATCGTCAAGCCGGGTGCGCTCAAGCGCATTGTTCTGGGCGAAGACGAAGGTACGCTCGTCCACGTGTAAACTCTCGTTTCACGAGAGGTTCGAACACGGGCCGCGCCGCCCATCAGCGCGCCGGCGGGCCCGTTCTGTTATGAAGGTTCGGAGGTATCAAAATGGCTGTGGCTGACATCAAGAAGGGCGCCGAGCAGAAAATGCAGCGCTCGATCGACGCGTTCAAGAGCGATCTGGCGAAAATCCGCACGGGCCGCGCCCATACGGGTCTGCTCGACCACATCCAGGTCGACTACTACGGCTCGCCCGTGCCCATCTCGCAGGTCGCGAACCTCACGCTCGTCGACGCGCGCACGATCGGCGTGCAGGCGTGGGAAAAGAAGATGGTTCCGGTGATCGAAAAGGCGATCCGCGAGTCGGATCTCGGCCTGAACCCGGCCACGCACGGCGACCTGATCCGCGTGCCGATGCCCGCGCTCACCGAAGAGCGCCGCAAGGAGCTCACGAAGGTCGTCAAGAACGAAGGTGAAACGGCGAAGGTGGCCGTGCGCAACCTGCGTCGCGACGCCAACGAGCAGCTCAAGAAGCTCGTGAAGGACAAGGAAATTTCCGAAGACGACGAGCGCCGTGGCGGCGACGAAGTCCAGAAGCTGACCGACCGCTTCGTGACCGAGATCGAAAAGCTCGTGCAGACGAAGGAAGCGGAGATCATGACGGTCTGAGGCCCAAAGGCTTCCAGATTCGCCAGATTTCCGGCGGTTTCCCTTTTTTATCGCAGTTATAGTCCGACGGCCATGACCTATACCAGCTCAACCGTTCGCGTGCCCGAAGTGGCGGCCGTGCCGCGCCACATCGCGATCATCATGGACGGCAATGGCCGTTGGGCAACCCAGCGCCGCCTGCCGCGCGTCGCAGGTCACACGCGCGGCGTCGACGCCGTGCGCTCGGTCGTCGAGTCGTGCGTGGAGCGCGGCGTCGAATACGTCACGCTCTTCGCCTTCAGTTCCGAGAACTGGCGTCGCCCGACCGACGAAGTGTCCTTTCTCATGCGCCTGTTCGTCACCGCGCTCGAGCGCGAGGTGGCGCGCCTGCACGCGAACGGCATCCGCCTGCGCGTGGTGGGCGACCTGTCGATGTTCAATGAGCGCATCCAGGACCTGATTCGCCGCGCGGAAACCAAGACCGCGCGCAATACCCGTCTCACGCTCACGATCGCTGCGAACTACGGCGGCCGCTGGGACATCCTCCAGGCCACGCGCAAGCTGGTCGAGGAAGCGGCGGCCACGGGTCAGGCCGTGCCCGTCACCGAAGACACGCTGTCCCAGCATCTGGCGATGGCGTACGCACCTGAACCGGATCTCTTCATCCGCACGGGCGGCGAGCAGCGCGTGAGCAACTTCCTGCTCTGGCAACTCGCGTACGCCGAGTTCTATTTCACCGATACGTACTGGCCGGATTTCGACGCCGAAGCGCTCAGCCGCGCCATCGCGTCGTACGCCGAGCGTGAGCGCCGCTTTGGGCGCACGAGCGCGCAGGTCGTCGCCCAGAACGCCGATTCCCTTTCATGCTGAAGACCCGCGTCATTACGGCGCTCGTCCTGCTGGCAGTCTTCCTGCCGATCACGCTGTTCGCGCCTGTGGCGGCGTTCGGCGCGCTGATCGGCGTCGTGGTTGTGTTCGCCGCGTGGGAGTGGGCGCGCCTCCTGAAGGCGGGCGCGACCGGTGCGATCGTCTACGCCGTGATCGCGGCGGCCGCCGTGGCGCTCAGTACGCGCCTGCCGGCGCCCCGGCCGCTCTTTCAGGCGGCGGGCGTGTTCTGGATCATCGCGGGCCCCTATGTGCTGCTGCGCAAGCCGGTGCTCGCCGCGGGCGCCTGGCGCGCCTTCCTGCTGGCCGCCGGGCTCGTCGTCTTCGCGGCCTGCTGGCACGCCCTCGTTGCGGCGCGCACGGCAGGTGTGGCGTTCGTTTTGTCCCTCCTGCTCGTGGTCTGGCTGGCCGATATCGGCGCATACTTTGCGGGTAAGGCATTCGGAAAGCATAAGCTTGCGCCTTCGATCAGCCCCGGCAAGACCTGGGAGGGTGCCGTAGGCGGTTGGGCCGCCGTGATGGTGGTGTCCGGCGCGGCAATCGCGCTGCACGCGTTCGAACCCACGCTGTATTCCGCGCTCGCCGCCCAGATCGGGCTCGGCCGTGCGCTTTTCGTACTTACCGTGCTGGTCGCGTTCAGCGTGATCGGCGATCTGTTCGAGTCGATGATGAAGCGCCAGGCTGGCGTGAAGGATTCGAGCGGCCTCCTGCCGGGCCACGGCGGAGTCCTCGACCGCATCGACGCGCTGCTGCCCGTGTTGCCGCTCGCCATGCTGCTGCTCGGCTAACGGCGCCCGGCTAGAGATTTGAATATGCAAAAACGACTCACACTGCTCGGTTCCACGGGCTCGATTGGAGACAGCACGCTCGACGTCGTCGCGCGTCATCCGCAACGCTTCTCGGTCTATGCGCTCACCGCGCACCGCAACGGCGAGAAGCTCGTCGAACAGTGCCTGCGCTTCGCCCCTGAAGTGGCCGTGGTCGGCGACGCCGACACCGCCGCCCAGGTCGAGCGCAAGCTGCGCGAAGCCGGCTCGAAGACCATCGTGACGTACGGGCCGCAGGCGCTAGTCGAAGTCTCGAAGAGCGACGGCTGCGACACCGTGGTTGCGGCCATCGTCGGCGCGGCGGGTCTTGCGCCCACGCTCGCGGCGGCGAAGGCCGGCAAGCAGATCCTGCTCGCCAACAAGGAAGCGCTCGTGATGTCGGGCGACATCTTCATGAACGCCGTGTCCGACAGCGGCGCCGTGCTGCTGCCGCTCGACAGCGAGCACAACGCGGTGTTCCAGTGCTTCCCGCGTGAAAACGCGGAGCGCGACGGCGTGACGAAGATCATCCTGACCGCCTCGGGCGGCCCGTTCCGCACGCGCGAGCCCTCGACGCTCGTGAACGTGACGCCAGACGAGGCCTGCAAGCACCCGAACTGGTCCATGGGCCGCAAGATCTCCGTCGATTCGGCCACGATGATGAACAAGGGCCTCGAAGTGATCGAGGCGCACTACCTGTTCGATCTGCCGGGCGAGCGCATCGACGTGCTGATCCACCCGCAGAGCGTGATTCACTCGATGGTTTCGTACGCCGACGGTTCGGTGCTCGCGCAACTAGGCAATCCCGACATGCGCACGCCGATCGCGCACGCGATGGCCTACCCGGATCGTGTCGATTCCGGCGTCGCGCAGCTCGACCTTGCGCAAATCGCGACGCTCACGTTCGAAAAGCCCGACTACGCACGCTTTCCTTGTCTCGCACTCGCAATGCAGGCATTGGCCGCGGGCGGCGTGGCGAGTGCGGCGCTCAATGCGGCGAACGAAGTCGCCGTTGAAGCATTTTTGAACCGGCGCATCGGCTTCATGGCCATCGCCCAGACGGTGGATGCTGTACTCAACGCGCTCGAGAACCGCAACGCGTCGAGTCTCGAAGTCGTGCTAGAAGCCGACGCGGCCGCCCGCCGCGCGGCTCACACCATCATCGACAGCCTGCCGGTGCCGGCCTGACAGGTCAGCGAGGGGCTTGCGGAAGGGCCCTTGCGGCCCCTCAGGCACGCGAGCCTGACCTCGGGGCCGCTCCCGCACCGGTGCGCTGCTTCCAGCCCAGGAGGCGCTCATGAACCTGCTTACCGAACTGGTCGCATTCGTCGTTGCGATCGGCGTGCTGGTCGTCGTGCACGAATACGGGCACTACAGCGTCGCGCGCCTGTGCGGCGTGAAGGTCCTGCGATTCTCGATCGGCTTTGGCCGGCCGCTCGTCCAGTGGGTCAGCAAGAAGAGCGGCACTGAATGGACCATCGCGGCGCTGCCGCTCGGCGGCTACGTGAAGATGCTCGACGAGCGCGAGTCGCCCGAGCAGATTCCGGCGAGCGATTTGCCGCATGCGTTCAACCGCCAGTCCGTCGGCAAGCGCATCGCGATTGTCGCGGCGGGGCCGATCGCCAATTTCGTGCTGGCCGTGTTGCTCTTTTCGGTGGTGTACGCGAGCGGGGTGACCGAGCAGAAGGCCATCGTCGCGGCGCCGCCCGCGCAAACGGCGGCGGCTCGGGCCGGATTCCAGGGCGGCGAAACGATTCTTTCGGTGAGCGATGCAAACGGCAGCCGCACCGAGCGCGTGCGTTCGTGGTCTGACCTGCGCTGGAAACTGCTCGGCACCGCGTTCGACCAGGGCCATGTCGTCCTCTCTGCGCGTGACGGCGAGGGCACCTACGACTTCCCGCTCGATCTTTCGCAACTGACCAGCAAGGATCTCGACGACGACTTCATGGCGAAGCTCGGCCTCGAGGCGGGCGGCAACACGCTGAAGGTGGCGGCCGTGGAGGCGGGTAGTGCGGCGCAACATGCCGGGCTGCAAGCCGGCGATCAACTGCGCGCCGTCGACGGCCGACCTGTGGACAGCGCAAGCACTTTCATCGGCTACGTGAAAGCGCGCGCGGGCAAGCCCGTGCGGCTCACGGTCGCGCGCGGCGACGCTGCCCAGCACACACAGCAGACGCTCACGCTGACGGTCACGCCGACGCTGCAGCGCGACGCGCAAACAGGCGAGCAAGTGGGTCGAATCGGCGCTGCGCTCTCGGCGCAGGCGCCTTCCGTGGACGTGCGTTACGGGCCGATCGAGAGCGTGCGGCTCGGTGCGTATCGCACGTGGGACATCGCAGTGTATTCGCTGCGAATGTTCGGCCGCATGATTACGGGCGAGGCATCCCTGAAGAATCTGTCGGGCCCAGTGACGATTGCTGACTATGCCGGCAAGAGCGCGAGACTCGGTCCTTCGGCGTTCCTGTCCTTCCTCGCCCTCGTGAGCATCAGCCTTGGCGTATTGAATCTGCTCCCAATTCCGGTTTTGGACGGGGGGCATCTGTTATATTATGCGGTTGAAGCCGTAACGGGCAAAGCCGTCTCGGACCGCTGGCAGCTCGTGCTGCAGCGCGCGGGACTTGCCTGCATCGTCGCACTGTCGGCGATCGCGTTGTTCAACGATCTGGCTCGGTTAATCCATTTTTAAAGATGTCTGGCGGCGTCCGTGGGCGTGCCGCCTGACCTGATGCAGCTATACATAATTGGGGAAGCACGTTGTTTAGACCTCATCGCTTGGTTCCAAAAACGGTTGCGGCCGCGGCGATCGCCGCACATGGACTCGTTGCCCACGCAGCAACGACGCCTTTCGTGGTTCAGGACATCCGCATCGAAGGGTTGCAACGCGTCGAGCCGGGCACGGTGTTCGCCTACCTGCCGATCAAGCAGGGCGACACGTTCAGCGACGACAAGGCGTCCGAGGCCATCCGCGCACTGTATGCGACGGGCTTCTTCAACGACGTGAAGATCGCCACCGAAGGCGGCGTAGTGGTGGTGCAGGTGCAGGAGCGCCCCGCCATCGGCACGATCGACTTCGCGGGCATCAAGGAATTCGACAAGGACAACCTCACGAAGGCGCTGCGCGCGGTCGGCCTCTCGCAAGGCCGCTACTACGACAAGGCGCTCGTCGACAAGGCCGAGCAGGAGCTCAAGCGCCAGTACCTCACGCGCGGCTTCTACGCCGCCGAGGTCACGACCACGGTCACGCCGATCGACCGCAATCGCGTCGGTCTGCTGTTCTCGGTGGTGGAAGGTCCGAGCGCGAAGATCCGCCAGATCAACTTCATCGGCAACAAGACGTACAGCAGCGGCACGCTCCTCTCGGAGATGCAGCTGTCCACGCCGAACTGGTTCTCGTGGTACACGAAGAACGACCTCTACTCGAAGGAAAAGCTCACGGGCGACCTCGAGAACGTGCGCTCGTACTATCTGAATCACGGTTACCTCGAGTTCAACATCGACTCGACGCAGGTCTCGATCTCGCCCGACAAGAAGGACATGTACCTCACCATCGGCATTCACGAAGGTGAGCCGTACAAGGTGTCGGGCATTCAGCTGTCGGGCAACCTGCTCGATCGTGAAGCCGAGCTCAAGAAGCTCATCAAGATCAAGCCGGGCGATACTTTCTCGGCCGAGAAGCTGCAGGCCACGACCAAGGCGATCGTCGACAAGCTCGGCGAGTACGGCTACGCATTCGCGACCGTCAACGCGCTGCCGCAGATCGATCAGGCGAATCACACGGTCAACCTCACGCTGCAGGTCGATCCGAGCCGCCGCGTGTACGTGCGCCGCATCAACGTGGTGGGCAACACGCGTACGCGTGACGAAGTCGTGCGCCGCGAAATGCGCCAGCTCGAAAGCTCGTGGTTCGATTCGAACCGCCTCGCGCTCTCGAAGGACCGTATCAACCGTCTGGGCTACTTCACCGACGTCGACGTGACCACGACGCCGGTGGAAGGCACGGCCGACCAGGTGGACGTGAACGTGAAGGTCGCCGAAAAGCCGACCGGCGCGATCACGCTGGGCGCGGGCTTCTCGTCCACGGACAAGGTGGTGCTGTCGGCGGGCGTGTCGCAGGACAACGTGTTCGGTTCGGGTACGTCGCTCTCGCTGAACGTGAACACCGCGAAGACGTACCGCACGCTGGCCCTCACGCAGGTTGATCCGTACTTCACGGTGGACGGCATCAAGCGCATTACCGATGTCTACTACCGCACGTACCAGCCGCTGTACTACTCGACTGATTCGAGCTTCCGCATCATCACGATGGGCGGCGACCTGAAGTTCGGCATTCCGTTCTCGGAAGTCGACACGGTCTACTTCGGCGCGGGCTTCGAGCAGGACACGCTCGACGTCGACTCGAACACGCCGCAAAGCTACATCGACTACGTGAACCAGTTCGGCCGGGTGTCGAACAACGTGCCGCTCACGGTGGGTTGGTCGCGCGACGCGCGTGACAGCGCCCTCGTGCCGAGCAAGGGCTACTTCACGCAGGCGAACGCCGAGTACGGCACGCCGGTCGGCGGCACGCAGTACTACAAGGCCGACATCCAGGCGCAGTACTACTACTCGTTCGCGCGCGGCTTCGTGCTGGGCCTGAATTTCCAGGGCGGCTACGGTAACGGCCTCAGCGGCAAGCCGTACCCGATCTTCAAGAACTACTATGCGGGTGGTATCGGTTCGGTGCGCGGCTATGAGCCGAGTTCGCTGGGGCCGCGTGACAAGACGACGAATGACCCGATCGGCGGTTCGAAGATGCTGGTCGGCAATATCGAGTTGACCTTCCCGCTGCCGGGTACGGGCTATGACCGGACGCTGCGCGTATTTACCTTTGTCGATGGTGGTAACGTCTGGGGCACGGAAGGCAACAGCATTGGCGCCAATGGCCTGCGTTACAGCTACGGTTTCGGTCTCGCGTGGATTTCGCCGATCGGCCCGCTCAAGCTGAGCCTTGGCTTCCCGCTCGTCAAACACGAAGGCGACCAGTACCAGAAGTTCCAGTTCCAGATCGGGACGGCATTCTGACGTATGTTTTGCCCGGCGTTCGTTGCGCGCACAGCGCTCAGCGCCGGAATCCAGGAAACGAGAGGATGACTTTGCTAACGGGTATGTTTTCCAGACGGACGATCGGGGCGATGACCGTGTCGCTGGCGCTCCTCGGTTTTGGCGTGGGTGTGGCGCAGGCACAGGAAGCCAGGATCGCGGCGGTGAATTCCGATCGCATCCTGCGCGAATCCGTTCCCGCGAAGGCCGCGCAGACCAAGCTCGAAGCCGAGTTCGCCAAGCGCGACAAGGATCTGCAGGACATGGCGCAGCGCCTGAAGTCGATGTCCGATTCGCTCGACAAGAACGGTCCGTCGATGTCGCCGACCGATCGCGCCCAAAAGCAGCGCGACCTTTCCGCGCTCGACAGCGATTTCCAGCGCAAGCAGCGCGAATTCCGCGAAGACCTGAACCAGCGCCGTAACGAGGAACTGGCGGCGGTGCTCGACCGCGCGAACAAGGTGATCAAGCAGATCGCCGAGCAGCAGCATTACGACCTGATCGTGCAGGAAGCGGTGTACGTGAGCCCGCGCATCGACATCACCGACCAGGTGCTGAAGGCGCTCGCCGCGAACAGCGCTGGCAGTGCTAGCAGCAACTAAGGCAATTAAAAGCAACGCAGTTAGGCAACTAAGGCAGGAGCAGGACGCGCATGGCATTTACGCTTGAGGACATCGTCGGGCGGTTCGGCGGCGAGGTGGTGGGCGATGCGACGCAACGCGTCAGTTCGCTGGCGCCGCTCGACCAGGCTGGTCCGCAACAGCTCGCGTTCCTCGCCAATCCGAAGTATCTCGCGCAGGTCGAGACGACCCGCGCGGGCGCGGTGCTCATCAGCGCCGGCGATCTCGAGAAGCTCGCATCGCGCGAAGGGCGCAATTTCATCGTCACGCCGAACCCGTATGCTTACTTCGCGCGTGTCGCGCAGGCGTATATCGACCTCGCCGCGCCGAAGGCGCAGCCCGGCATCCACGCCAGCGCCCACGTCGACGCGAAGGCGCGGGTCGCCGCGAGCGCGGTGATCGGTCCGAACGTCACGATCGAAGCGGGCGCCGTGATCGGTGAAAACGTGCGGCTCGACGCGAACGTCTTCATTGGCCGGGGCACTCAGGTGGCCGAGGGCTCGCACCTGTATCCTGGCGTGAGCGTCTACCACGGCTGCAAGCTTGGTGCGCGCGCCATCGTGCATGCCGGCGCCGTGATCGGCTCGGACGGTTTTGGTTTCGCCCCCGATTTCACTGGCGAGGGCGACGCGCGCACGGGCAGCTGGGTCAAGATTCCGCAAGTCGGCGGCGTGGACATCGGGCCAGACGTCGAGATCGGCGCGAACACCACGATCGATCGTGGCGCGATGGCCGATACGATCATCGAAGAATGCGTGAAGATCGATAACCTCGTGCAGATCGGCCATAACTGCAAGATCGGCGCGTACACGGTCATCGCGGGCTGTGCCGGCATTGCGGGCAGCACGACGATCGGGCGCCATTGCATGATCGGCGGTGCGGTGGGCATTGCGGGGCACGTCACGCTGGGCGATTACGTGATCGTCACGGCGAAGTCGGGCGTCTCGAAGTCGCTGCCGAAGGCTGGCATCTATACGAGCGCGTTCCCGGCGGTCGATCACGCCGACTGGAACAAGAGCGCCGCGCTGTTGCGTAACATCGACAAGCTGCGCGACCGTATCAAGGCGCTCGAGGCGGCGGTAGCCCAGAAGCCGCAGGGCGAATAAGAAAGCAGTATCGAGGTAGCGGGCGGCGTGTCGCGGGAGCGGCGCGCCGCTTTGCGTCGCAGACGACCAAAACGGGACAACGGCGCGGGGATACCCGCCCGGGGCTTCCTGCCCGGGGCTGCCCGCCCGGGGCAATCCTCATGCACGGGAGCCCCGGCGTGGCGCATACTTCGCGTCAGTGTCGGCGTGTTTGGTCAAGCGCCTCGAATATCGAAAATCGAAAGTCACACGCGCAATTCCTGCGTGAGCAGAACCACCATGAACATCGAAAAACTCAACTTCGACATCCACAAGATTCTCACGCTGCTGCCGCACCGCTATCCGTTCCTGATGGTGGACCGGGTCCTCGAGCTGGAGCCGCACAAGAGCATCAAGGCGTTGAAGAACGTGACGGTCAACGAGCCCTTTTTCACGGGGCACTTCCCGCAGCGTCCCGTCATGCCCGGCGTGATGATTCTCGAGGCGCTGGCGCAGACCGCCGCGCTGCTCACGTTCTCGGAGGAAGAGCAGGACTTCGAGAATACGCTGTACTACTTCGTGGGCATCGACGGCGCGCGCTTCAAGCGTGTGGTCGAGCCGGGCGACCAGCTCATCCTCAACGTGACGTTCGAGCGCTACATGCGCGGCATCTGGAAGTTCAAGGCGGTGGCCGAAGTCGAAGGCTCCGTCGCCTGCGAGGCGGAACTCATGTGCACCGTCAAGAAAATGGACGCGGCGCAATAAGAAGCGCCGCCGCATGCCGCAGTGCGCCTTGACCTCGAGGCGCCGCAGCACGGAAACAGAATCGGAGAGCGAGGACGAATGAGCAGGATCCATCCCACTGCGGTCGTCGAGTCGGGCGCGCAGATCGACGAATCGGTCGAAATCGGGCCGTTCGCGGTCATCGGTGCGAACGTCACCATCGGTGCGCGCACGAAGGTCGGTTCGCATAGCGTGCTGGAAGGCCACACGACGATTGGCGAAGACAACACGATCGGCCACTACGCGTCGATCGGCGGCCGTCCGCAGGACATGAAGTACAAGGGCGAGCCCACCAAGCTCGTGATCGGCAACCGCAACACCATCCGCGAGTTCACGACGCTGCATACGGGCACGGTGCAGGACACCGGCGTCACGATCATCGGTGACGATTGCTGGATCATGGCCTACGTGCACGTGGGTCATGACTGCTGTCTGGGCAACAACATCATCATGTCGAGCAACGCGCAACTCGCGGGCCACGTGTTCGTCGAAGACCACGCGATCGTTGGCGGCATGACCGGCGTGCACCAGTTCGTGCGCATCGGCGCGCATTCGATGGTCGGCGGCGCCTCGGCGCTCGTGCAGGACGTGCCGCCGTTCGTGATCGCCGCCGGCAACAAGGCGGTGCCGCACGGCATCAACGTCGAAGGTCTGCGCCGCCGCGGCTTTTCGGCCGACGCGATTTCCGCGCTGCGCTCGGCGTATCGCACGCTCTACAAGAACGGCCTCTCGCTCGAAGAGGCGAAGGTGCAGCTCGCTGATCTCGCGCAGGCGGGCGGCGATGGCGACGTGCACGTGAAGGCGCTGCTCGACTTCGTCGAGCAGTCGCAACGCGGCATCATTCGCTGATCGATGGCGCTGCAAACGCGTCCGCTGCGCCTCGCGATGGTCGCCGGCGAGCCGTCCGGCGACCTGCTTGCGGCATCGCTGCTCGCGGGTCTCAAGGCCCGCTTGCCCGACACTACGCAGTACTATGGAATTGGCGGCCCGCGCATGACGGCCGCCGGCTTCGATGCGCACTGGCCGATGGAGAAACTCTCGGTGCGCGGCTACGTCGAGGCGCTGCGGCACATTCCCGAGATTCTGCGCATCCGCAACGAGCTCAAGCATCAGTTGCTGGCCGAACCGCCTGACGCCTTCATCGGCGTGGATGCGCCTGACTTCAACTTCGGTCTCGAACACGCGCTGCGCGACGCGGGTATCCCGACGATTCATTTCGTCTGTCCGTCGATCTGGGCGTGGCGGGGCGGTCGCATCAAGAAGATTCAGAAGGCCGTGGATCACATGTTGTGCGTGTTCCCGTTCGAAACGGCGCTTCTTGAGAAAGCCGGGGTGGCGGCATCGTACGTGGGCCACCCGCTCGCCGACGAGATTCCGCTCGAACCGGATATGGCCGGCGCGCGCCGCACGCTCGGCCTGCCGGAAAGCGGTCCGGTGATCGCAGTACTGCCGGGCAGCCGCCGTTCGGAAATCAACCTGATCGGGCCGACCTTCTTCGACGCGATGCAGATCATGCAGCGGCGCGAGCCGGCGCTGCGCTTCGTGATGCCGGCGGCAACGCCTGCTATCCACACGCAGCTGCAGGAACTCGCGAACACGCACCAGGGCCTCGCGCTCACGATCATCGACGGGCAGTCGCAGCTCGCGATGACGGCCGCCGACGCGATCCTCGTGAAGAGCGGCACGGTCACGCTCGAAGCGGCGCTGCTCAAGAAGCCGATGGTCATCTCCTACAAGGTGCCCTGGCTCACGGGGCAGATCATGCGCCGCCAGGCCTATCTGCCTTACGTGGGTCTGCCGAACATTCTCGCGGGCCGCTTCGTCGTGCCGGAAATCCTGCAACACTTCGCAACGCCGGAAGCGCTTGCCGACGCGACGCTCACGCAGTTGCAGGACGAGGCAAACCGGCGCACGCTGACCGAGGTGTTCACGCAGATGCATCTGAGCCTGCGCCAGAACACCGCGGAGCGCGCGGCCGAAGTGGTCGCGGGCATCGTCGAACGCCGCAAGGGGCGGGCATGAGCGAGGGCACGATCAAGCGCGCGAAAGCGCCGGCAGTGAAAAAACCGCCGTCGCAGGCGGCGCTCAAGCTCGCTGCGCGCCGCAAGGCGGCGCGGCAGGCCGGGCTGCTGTTCGAGTCGCCGGACGACGTGATCTGCGGCGTGGACGAGGCAGGGCGTGGCCCGCTTGCCGGACCTGTGGTCGCGGCTGCCGTGATTCTCGACCCGGAACGCCCGATTCGCGGGTTGAACGATTCGAAGGTGCTCACGGCTCAGGCGCGCGAAGCGCTTTACGAGCGCATCGTCGAGCGCTCGCTCGCGTGGTGCGTCGCGTCGGCCTCAGTCGAGGAAATCGACACGCTCAACATCCTCCACGCAACCATGCTGGCGATGCGGCGCGCTGTCGAAGGTTTGAGCATCGTGCCGACGCTCGCGAAGATCGACGGCAATCGGTGCCCGGTGATGCCGGTGCGCAGCGAAGCGGTGATCGGCGGTGACGCGCTCGTGCCGAGCATTTCGGCGGCGTCGATCATTGCGAAGGTCACGCGCGACCGCCTGCTGGTCGATCTGCATCAGGTTCATCCGCACTACGGTTTCGACGCTCATGCGGGCTACGGCACACCGCAGCACCTCGAGGCATTGCGCGTGCATGGGCCGTGCGAACATCACCGGCGCTCGTTTGCGCCCGTGCGCGACGCGTATGCATTGCACGGCAAGGTTGTGCCCGGAGTGGCAGCGGTAGTCAGCGACGTCGCCGGACTCGAAGAAGGCGACGCCTTCGCGCCGCTCCCCTGAGCCGCTGCTGACGGCTTCGCTCACGCGAAGCTGCGCCGCTGTTTTTCTTTCTCTCGATCCTCTTCTGAAACGTCAGGCCCGCCCGTGAAAGCCATTACCTCACGCGACAATCCGCTCTACAAGCGCCTGAAGGCGCTGGCCGGCTCGACGCATCAACAGCGGCGCAGCCACCAGGCCTTGCTCGAAGGCTTCCATCTCGCGAGCGCCTGGCTCGATGGCGGCTCGCAGCCCGAATATTGTGTCGTAACCGAAGGCGCGCTTGCGCATGAAGAAGCGCAGGCCATCGTCGAGCGTGTGGACGAGCGTCGCGTGATCACGCTGCCCGATGCGCTATTCGGACAGCTTTCGAACGTCGTGCATGGCGTGGGGCTGCTGCTGCTCGTCGATATGCCTGAGACGCAGTTGCCCGAACGCATCGGATCGACCTGCCTCGTGCTCGACGGGCTGCAGGACGCCGGCAACGTCGGCTCGATCCTGCGCAGCGCGGCGGCGGCCGGTATCGACAAGGTGTTCTGCACGCCGGGCACGGCCTATGTGTGGTCGTCGAAGGTGCTGCGCTCGGCAATGGGCGCGCATTTTCTCTTGCAGGTGTTCGAGAACGTGGAGGCCGAAGCGCTCGTCGAAATGCTTGGCGTGCCGGTCGTCATCACCGATTCGCACGGTGCGCAGGCGATCGACGAAGCCGATCTCACGGGGCAGGTCGCGTGGGTGTTCGGCAACGAAGGGGCGGGCGTTTCGCAGGTGTGGCGCGACGCGGCGGCACTGCGCGTGACGATTCCGCAGCCGGGCGGCATGGAGTCGCTCAACGTCGCGGCGGCGGCGGCGGTGTGCGTGTTCGAGCAATGCCGGCAGCAGCGGCACGCGCGCTGACGCAAGCGCCAGTGAGCAACAAAAAAGCCCGCGCGACGCGGGCTTTTTTTTGTTTCAGGCGGGCGGTATCAATACGACGGTTTGTCGATGCGGATTTCCTGCAGGATCGTCGTGGCGATCTCCTCGATCGACTTGTGCGTCGACGAGAGCCACTTGATGCCTTCGCGGCGCATCATCGCTTCGGCTTCGTTCACCTCATAGCGGCAGTTTTCCAGCGCGGCGTATTTGCTGCCCGGACGCCGCTCGTTGCGGATCTCGGTGAGACGCTGCGGATCGATCGAGAGGCCGAATATTTTCGTTCGATGCGAAAGCAACGCGTTCGGCAACTTGCCGCGCTCGAAGTCGTCGGGAATGAGCGGATAGTTGGCTGCCTTCACGCCGTACTGCATCGCCAGATACAGGCTAGTAGGCGTCTTGCCGCTGCGCGACACGCCGACGAGGATCACGTCGGCGTCGGCGAGGTTGCGGTCGGATTGCCCGTCGTCGTGTGCGAGCGAGAAGTTGATCGCCTCGATACGGTTCTTGTACTCGTCGGTGTCGGCGTTCTGGTGGCCGCGGCCCATCGCGTGGCTCGACTTGAGCTCCAGCTCCTGCTCGAGCGGTTCCACGAAGGTCTGGAACATGTCCATCACGAGCGCATTCGCGCGCTTGACGATCTCGTTCGAGTTGCTGTCAACGAGCGTCGTGAACACGATCGGGCGCCGGCCTTCCTGCACGGCGGCCTCGTTGATCTTCTCGGCGGTCGAATAGGCCTTTTCGGACGAATCGACGAAGGGCACGCGCACGAGGCGGAATTTCTGGTCGAACTGCGACAGGATCGAATGCGCGAAGGTTTCGGCAGTGATCCCGGTACCGTCGGAGACGATGAATACGGTAGGCGGCATCGGTTGAGGCTGGGTACGTGAGCTGCAGGGCCGCTCGGGACAGGCTTGGGCGCCCGGAAAGCCCCGTCCGGCGGGACCGAGGGGCAATTCTCGCCGACTGGCACAAATTCCAGAGTCGGCACGGTAGAATAGCGGCAACCTGTTGGATAAGCAATTGCAGTGCAACCGCGCCAAACAGCCGCCTATCGCGGCGCTTTCTGGTGTCAATTTGCAGCGATTCCGTCTAACTCCATGAAATCGCGCGCATCTTCGTGCTTTTCCATTGAATGGTAATTCGCTCGGCGCCTGAGCGATTGCTTCTCCAACAGGTTGCGCAAGACGTGAATCCGCTTCCAATGGGCGGACCGCGTTCGAGCCCACTTGCGCAATCGTGAATTTTTTTCACACTTAGGGGCTTGTATGACTAACACCGTTGCCAAGGATCAGGCGTATGTAGTGCCTTTCGAGCAGTTGCGGATGACCGATGTCGAGATCGTGGGCGGCAAGAACGCCTCGCTCGGCGAAATGATCAGCCAGTTGGCTGAAGCAGGCGTGCGTGTGCCCACGGGCTTCGCCACGACCGCGCTCGCATTCCGCGACTTCCTGAAACATAACAACCTGACCGAACGGATCGCCGCTCGTCTGGAGACGTTCGACGTCGACGACGTGAAGGCGCTGGCCGAAGCGGGCAAAGAGATCCGTCAATGGATCATTGACGCGCCGCTGCAACCGAAGCTCGAAGCGGACATCCGCGCCGGTTTCGTGACGCTGCAGAACGGCTCGCCGTCTGAGCTCTCGTTCGCCGTGCGTTCGTCGGCAACGGCGGAAGACCTGCCCGACGCATCGTTCGCCGGTCAGCAGGAAAGCTACCTGAACGTGGTGGGCATCGAGGACGTCCTCGATCGCCTCAAGCACGTGTTCGCGTCGCTCTACAACGACCGGGCTATTTCCTATCGCGTCCACAAGGGCTTTACCCACGCCGAAGTCGCGCTGTCGGCTGGCGTGCAGCGCATGGTCCGTTCGGACCGCGGCGCCGCAGGCGTGATGTTCACGCTGGACACGGAATCGGGCTTCAAGGACGCCGTCTTCATCACGTCGAGCTACGGCCTCGGTGAAACGGTCGTGCAGGGCGCGGTGAATCCGGACGAGTTCTACGTCTTCAAGACCACGCTCGCACAAGGCAAGGCGCCGATCATCCGTCGCTCGATCGGCTCGAAGCTCATCAAGATGGAATTCACGCAGCCGGGCGAACCGGGCCGCGTGAAGACGGTCGACGTCTCGCACGAACAGCGCAACCGCTTCTCGATCACCGACGAAGACGTGATCGAGCTGGCCAAGTACGCCGTCATCATCGAGAAGCACTACCAGCGTCCGATGGACATCGAGTGGGGCAAGGACGGCCTCGACGGCAAGATCTTCATTCTCCAGGCGCGTCCTGAGACGGTGAAGAGCCAGGCCGCGGGCAAAGCCGAGCAGCGCTTCAAGCTCAAGGGGCAGTCGCAGGTTCTGGCGACGGGCCGTGCAATCGGTCAGAAGATTGGCGCAGGCCGCGTGAAGGTGATTCACGATCCGTCCGAAATGGAGCGCGTGCAGCCGGGCGACGTACTCGTCGCCGACATGACCGACCCGAACTGGGAGCCGGTGATGAAGCGCGCCGCGGCCATCGTCACGAACCGTGGCGGCCGAACCTGCCACGCGGCGATCATCGCGCGTGAGCTGGGCGTGCCGGCCGTGGTGGGCTGCGGCGACGCGACCGACGTGCTGAAGGACGGCGCGCTCGTGACGGTTTCTTGTGCGGAAGGCGACGAAGGCCGCATCTACGACGGTCTGCTCGAAACCGAAGTCAGCGAAGTCCAGCGTGGCGAGCTGCCGTCGATTCCGGTCAAGATCATGATGAACGTCGGCAATCCGCAGCTCGCGTTCGACTTCTCGCAACTGCCGAATGCAGGTGTTGGCCTCGCGCGTCTCGAGTTCATCATCAACAACAACATCGGCGTGCACCCGAAGGCGATTCTCGAGTACCCGAACATCGACGCGGACCTGAAGAAGGCTGTGGAAAGCGTTGCACGCGGCCATGCTTCGCCGCGCGCGTTCTACGTCGACAAGCTCACGGAAGGCATCGCCACGATCGCGGCGGCGTTCTATCCGAAGCCCGTCATCGTGCGTCTGTCGGACTTCAAGTCGAACGAGTACAAGAAGCTGATCGGCGGTTCGCGCTACGAGCCGGACGAAGAAAACCCGATGCTGGGTTTCCGCGGCGCGTCGCGTTACATCGCCGAAGACTTCGCGCAAGCGTTCGAAATGGAGTGCCTGGCACTCAAGCGCGTGCGTGAAGAGATGGGTCTCACGAACGTCGAGATCATGGTGCCGTTCGTGCGTACGCTCAAGCAGGCAGAGCGCGTGGTCGGTCTGCTCGAGAAGTTCGGCCTCAAGCGCGGCGTGAACGACCTCAAGCTCATCATGATGTGCGAAGTGCCGTCGAACGCGATCCTCGCCGAAGAGTTCCTGCAGTACTTCGACGGCTTCTCGATCGGCTCGAACGACCTCACGCAGCTCACGCTCGGCCTCGACCGGGACTCGGGCATGGAACTGCTGGCCGTCGACTTCGACGAGCGCGATCCGGCCGTGAAGTTCATGCTCAAGCGCGCGATCGATACCTGCCGCCGCCTGAACAAGTACGTCGGCATCTGCGGTCAGGGCCCGTCCGATCACCCGGACTTCGCCCAGTGGCTCGCGGAAGAAGGCATCGCTTCGATCTCGCTGAACCCGGACTCGGTTGTCGAGACCTGGCAGCAGCTGGCGAAGGCGCAGTCGAAGTAAGCGTGGTGCCGAGGGCGCGAACCTTCGGCGCATGCGGAGCTTGATGCAGCTTCCCGTGCGGCGCACGCCGCGGAAAAAAGTGTCAGCTTCGTGCTATAACACCCCGGTCTATCCGGGGTGTTTTACTTTGGGAGGTCGTCGTGGGTCCGCATGGTTTGTTCTGGTGGATTGCCGCTGGCGTGCTCATCGTCGCCGAGCTGATGACCGGCACGTTCTACCTCTTGATGATCGCGCTCGGCTTCCTCGCCGGTGCGCTCAGCTATGAGCTTGGCGCGCCGCTCGACGTGCAGCTGATTGTCGCGGCGGTGGTTGGGCTCGCGGCCGTGGTCACGCTGCGGCGCTCGCGCTTTGGCCGTCGCCGGCGCATGACCGATGCCTCGACCGATCCGGGCGTGAACCTCGATATTGGTGCGACACTTGCCGTCGCCGCCTGGCGCGATGGCCGCGCGCGCACGATGTATCGCGGCGCCGAATGGGACGTCGAACTTGCGCCGGGCGAGCCCGAAGATGCGCCTCTCTATGAAATCAAGGCAGTACGCGGCAGTTGCCTCGTCGTTGCGGCGAAGCGCGAGCGGCGCGAAGCCAATGCGCCCGGCGCCGCTCGCGACGACGCGCGCCACGCGTGACCACACGCACGAATTCAAAATCACACCAGCAAACCACACAAAAGCGAACGGAGGTCCCGTATGCAAGTCCCAGTCGTCGGCCTGATTCTGCTCGTGATCGTTATCGTGCTGATCGCGCAGACCATCAAGATCGTGCCGCAGCAGCATGCCTGGGTGCTCGAACGGCTCGGGCGCTACCATGCCACGCTCACGCCGGGGTTGACGATCGTTCTGCCATTCATAGACCGCGTGGCTTACAAGCACGTGCTCAAGGAAATTCCGCTCGACGTGCCGAGCCAGGTTTGCATCACGCGCGACAACACGCAGCTTCAGGTGGACGGCGTGCTGTACTTCCAGGTGACCGATCCGATGAAGGCGTCGTACGGGTCGAGCAATTTCGTGTTCGCGATTACACAGCTTTCGCAGACCACGCTGCGTTCCGTCATCGGCAAGCTCGAGCTCGACAAGACCTTCGAGGAGCGCGACTTCATCAACCATAGCGTCGTGTCCGCGCTCGATGAAGCCGCCTCGAACTGGGGCGTGAAAGTGCTGCGCTACGAGATCAAGGATCTCACGCCGCCAAAGGAAATCCTGCACGCCATGCAGGCGCAGATCACCGCCGAGCGGGAAAAGCGCGCACTCATTGCGGCCTCGGAAGGCCGCAAGCAGGAGCAGATCAACCTGGCGGCCGGGGCGCGAGAGGCGGCGATCCAGAAGTCGGAAGGCGAGCGTCAGGCGGCCATCAACCAGGCGCAAGGTCAGGCGGCCGCCATTCTTGCGGTGGCCGAGGCGAACGCGCAGGCCATCCAGAAGATCGGCAACTCGATCCAGGCGCAGGGCGGCATGGATGCCGTCAATCTCAAGGTGGCCGAGCAGTACGTCAACGCCTTCGCCAATCTCGCGAAACAGGGCAACACGTTGATCGTGCCGGGCAACATGGGCGATCTGAGCACGATGATCGCGTCGGCGCTGACGATCGTGAACCGCGCGGGTTTGCGCGAGGGGCAGATCAGCGGGGCCGGGGCGCCGAAGGGCGCGTAAGCGCCAGGTTGCCGGAAATGCAAACGGGCCGCATGAGCGGCCCGTTTTTTTGTCTGAACGATTGCGGAAGAATCAGGTGGGAGAGCGCATCAGGCGCGCCTTTTCACGCTGCCAGTCGCGCTGCTTCTCGGTTTCGCGCTTGTCGTGCAGCTTCTTGCCCTTGGCGAGACCGATCTCGCACTTCACGCGCCCGCCCTTGTAATGGAAGTTCAGCGGCACGAGCGTGAAGCCGCGCTGCTCGACCTTGCCGATCAGCTTGTCGATTTCTTCGCGGTGCAGCAGCAGCTTGCGCGTGCGGGTGGGGTCCGGCTGGATGTGCGTCGAGGCCTCGGGCAGCGGGCTGATGTGCGTGCCGATCAGGTAGAGTTCGCCGTCCTTGATGATGACGTAACTTTCCTTGATGTTGGCTCGCCCGGCGCGCATGGCCTTGACTTCCCATCCTTCCAGCACGAGACCAGCCTCGTGGCGCTCTTCGATGAAGTAATCGAAGAACGCTTTTCTGTTGTCGATGATGCTCATAGGAAAATGGGATTGGCCCAACTCGTTTAAAATTACGATTTTAGCAAAGCGGGCTTCCGAAAGCCCGCAGCGCTTTCACCCTAGCCACGCATTGCGCAATTTATGGCGGATGTCCAGAAAACCGTGTTGATTCGCCATTCGGCGGAACAAATGTTCGACCTCGTAACCGACGTCGCCGACTACCCCAACTTCCTGCCGTGGTGCGGCGGCGTCGAAATTCGCCGTCAGGACGAGACCGGCATGGAGGCGAAGATCGACATCAACTTCAAGGGCATCAAGCAACACTTCGCCACGCGCAACTCGCAAAAGCGCCCAGAGCGCATCGACATGGAATTCGCCGATGGCCCGTTCCGCAAGTTTACCGGCTACTGGCGCTTCACGCCGTTGCGCGCCGACGCCTGCAAGATCGAGTTTGCGCTGCATTACGAGTTTTCAAACATCATTCTCGAAAAGCTTATCGGGCCGGTGTTCCATCACATCGCGAACACCTTCGTCGACTCCTTCGTGAAGCGCGCCGACCAGCGCTATGGCAAGCCATGAGCGCGAATCTCTCCATCGACGTCTGCTACGCGCTGCCGGATGCGCAGACGCTCATCAGCATCGAACTGCCGGCGGGCGCGACCGTACAGCAGGCGATCGATGCGAGCGGTATCCTCGCGCGCCATCCCGAGATCGATCTGGCGAAGCTCAAGGTCGGCGTGTACGGCAAGCTCAAGCCGCTCGACACCGTGCTAGCCGATCATGACCGCGTGGAGATCTATCGGCCGCTGATTGTCGACCCGAAGATGGCGCGCCAGCGTCGCGTCGACAAGACCCGCAAGGAAGGCTCGATCGAAGGGCGCAAGTGGTTGCATAAGGATTCGCGGTAGGTTCGAAACGGGTTGCCGCAAAAGTTATGGGCGAGACTGCCAGTGCTGTCTCGCCCATTTTGCGTTTTGGGGTGCCGCGCTCAGGCGGTGGTCGTGCGGCCGCTTCGCTTCGTGTCGCCGCCAGGTGGCGCGAGGCGGCTTTCGTTGCCGATTCCAGGCAGATCGCCGTCCGGCACGATGCCGTCGCCATGCGCGGTATCTTCGGGGCTGCCTGCATGCTGGCGCACCGACCAGCTCACGCCCGCCACCAGCAGGACGACGGCCGCAATTTCCAGCCCGCGCGGCAGCCGGTGATCGTAGATAAAGCCGTAGAGCAGGGCGAACAGCGTTTCGAATACGATCATCTGACCCGAGAGCGTGAGCGGCAGGCGCTTGGCGGCGGCATTCCAGAGCCCGTTGCCGAGCCATGAGGCGCCGATCGCGAGCACCAGATTCAGCTGCCAGAACGTGGTCCAGCGGCCGTCGGCCACGGTTTCCTGCACCCAGTGCGACGGCACGACGAGAATGCCGAGCCAGAGCAGGCCGCCGAGCGCACCCGTTACCACGCCCCAAAGCACCGACCACTCGTTGCCGCTGAAATGCGCGTTGCGCTGGAGATAGCGGGCGTTCTCGACCGCGAACCAGGTCCAGCAAACGAGCGCGCCGACTGCACAACCAATGCCCGCAATGCGCGTGAGAACGCTCGCACCGCCTGCGTCGCCGGCAGCGGTGAACACGTCCACGTTGATGCAAACGATGCCGGCCGCAATCATTGCGAGCGGCAAGGCCAGACGTGAAAGCGGCACGGCGCCATGGTCGCGGCGGCCGAGCAGCGTGACCGTGACAGGGAGTACACCGACGATCAGCGAGGCCGGCGCGATGCCCACCAGGTGAATCGCGCTCGCGAGAAAGAGGTAATAAAGCACGTTGCCCACGAGCGCGAGCTTCACGAGCGCGACGAGATCGTCGCGCGTGATGCGCGGCCAGACACGGCGCAGCATGGGCAGGAGCGCGGCGAGCGAGACGAGCCCATACATCACGTAGCGGCCTGCGCTCAGGAGCAGTGGCGAGAACTCCGCCAATTGCCGGGGCACGACGAACACCGTTCCCCATAACGCACCGGCGAGCACGCCGTACAACACACCACGCTGCATTTGTATTGCCTCCAGAAACTTCGGGTGGCCCAATCGTGCAATCGGGCCGTTTTAACGGAATGGCCCGAAGCTTAACCGCAGGCGTGCGCGCCCGTCTTGTTCAATCCTGCACCGTGCACCCGATATTCGGGTCGGAGGCGTGGCGCGCCCGCACGCCTGCGTCAGCAGGGCCGGAGCGTGGAAATAATCCCGAAAACGGCGCTAAGCTACTGTTAGCGCTGATGATTTCCAGGGCGCTATCGCGTATAATCTGCTTTTGCGCCTATAGGATTTGCCATGCGTCTGATCCAGAAAGCACTCACGTTCGATGACGTGCTCCTCGTCCCCGCCTTCTCCGACGTTCTCCCGCGCGACACCAGCCTGAAGACCCGGCTGACCCGCAATATCTCCCTGAACATCCCGCTCGTGTCGGCCGCTATGGATACCGTCACGGAAGGCCGTCTGGCAATCGCCATGGCGCAGCAGGGCGGCGTCGGCATCATCCACAAGAACCTCACGCCGGCCGAGCAGGCGCGCGAGGTCGCGAAGGTGAAGCGTTTCGAGTCGGGCGTAGTGCGCGATCCGATCACGATTCCGCCGCAAATGAAGGTTGCCGACGTCATCGCGCTGTCGCAGCAGCATGGCATTTCGGGCTTCCCGGTCGTGGAAGGCGCCCAGCTCGTCGGTATCGTCACGAACCGCGACCTGCGTTTCGAAACGCGTCTGGACGAGCCGGTGCGCTCGATCATGACGCCGCGCGAGCGCCTCGTGACCGTCAAGGAAGGCACGCCGCTGACCGAAGCCAAGGCGCTCATGCACAGCCACCGTCTCGAGCGCGTGCTGGTCGTGAACGACTCGTTCGAGCTGCGCGGCCTCATGACGGTCAAGGACATCACCAAGCAGACCGAGCACCCGGCCGCCTGTAAGGACGAGCACGGCAAGCTGCGCGCAGGCGCGGCAGTCGGCGTCGGTCCGGACAACGAAGAGCGCGTCGAGTTGCTGGTCCAGGCCGGCGTGGACGTGATCGTGGTCGACACGGCGCACGGCCACAGCAAGGGCGTGCTCGAGCGCGTTCGCTGGGTCAAGAAGAACTTCCCGCACGTCGAAGTGATCGGTGGCAACATCGCCACGGCTGATGCCGCACGTGCGCTCGTCGAGTACGGTGCAGACGGCGTGAAGGTCGGTATCGGCCCGGGTTCGATCTGCACGACGCGTATCGTCGCAGGCGTGGGTGTGCCGCAGATCAGCGCGATTTCGAATGTCTCCGAAGCGCTCAAGGGCACGGGCGTGCCGTGCATCGCCGACGGCGGCGTGCGTTACTCGGGCGACGTCTCGAAGGCGCTGGCAGCCGGCGCGAACGCTGTGATGATGGGCAGCATGTTCGCGGGTACCGAAGAGTCGCCGGGCGACGTGTTCCTGTTCCAGGGCCGCCAGTACAAGTCGTACCGCGGCATGGGCTCGGTCGGCGCGATGAAGGACGGCGCCGCGGACCGCTATTTCCAGGACAACTCCGCGAACATCGACAAGCTCGTGCCGGAAGGCATCGAAGGCCGCGTCGCGTACAAGGGCCCGATCAACGCAATCCTGTTCCAGCTGATCGGCGGCGTGCGCGCTTCGATGGGCTACTGCGGTTGCCGCACGATCGACGAACTGCATGCGAAGGCGGAGTTCGTGCAGATCACGGGTGCCGGCCTGAACGAATCGCACGTTCACGACGTGCAGATCACGAAGGAAGCGCCCAACTATCACGTGGACTAAACCTCAATGAAGCCGCTACTGCGCGTGCTGCTGATTGTCGATGCGTTGACGTTGCTGGGGTTCGGCGTGCTGTTCGTTCTCACGCCCTGGACCCTGGTCTACAACGCGTTGCAACTGGTGCAAACGCAGCCGGCGCTCGTTGGGCAGGCGTTTGGCGTGGTGCTCTTGGGGTTCGCGTGGCTTGCGCTGCGCGCGGCCTTCCACGGGGAGATGACCGTACCGGTGGGCCGAACTGTGGGGCACGTCAACTGGATTGCCGGCGTGCTCATGCTGGTTTGGCTGATCGGGCTGCGTGCACCGCGGCTCACGGGTTTTGGTCAGTTGGTGGCCGGCGCGGTCGGCGTGTGGCTGATCGTTCTCGGACTCGGCGGCGCCCGGCTAGCGGGCGCGGTGCGCAAGCGCCAGAAGGGGCAGGCTAGCGGCAGTTCCGCGCAGCAACGGAAGGTGGCGCAGCCCGAACGTCGTGAAGAGCCGGTGTCGTACGCGAAGCCGGGCTTTTTGCGAACGATGGCGTGGGGCGGTGCGAATGAGGCGAAACGGCCTGCGGCGCCGGTCGAACCCGTAGTGGAAGTTCCGACCGTGACGCCCGCCGCAGTCCCGCCGGTTACGCCCCGTCCATCGCCGGTTACGCCGCCCGCCAGCCCGGCGCAAGCTCAAGAGGCTCGCCAGGCGGCTCGCGACGAAGCGGCCGACGCACCGAGGCCTCCGCTGCGTGGCTGAGGCCGCGCGCAAGCCCGGCCTCCGAAACACCAGACTCAATGCGTCCAAAGCAGCGCCTGAATATGCGTCCGAAGTTGCGCGCACCGCGCACCCGGAATTGCGCTACCCGGTGCCGCCGTAGCGCGGCGCTCCGGTCCTGATGAATTCACGCCGCGCGCGTTTGAACTGTCGCGCGGCTTTCTGTATCCGTTCTTTTTTAGGTCTCGTCCGCAGCCATGCACGACAAAATCCTGATCCTCGACTTCGGCTCGCAAGTCACCCAGCTCATCGCACGCCGCGTGCGCGAAGCCCACGTCTATTCGGAAATCCATCCGTACGATGTCGACGATGCCTTTGTGCGCGAATTCGCGCCGAAGGGCATCATCCTCTCGGGCGGCCCGAACTCGGTCACCGACACCGACACGCCGCGCGCGCCGCAGGCCGTGTTCGAACTGGGCGTGCCGGTGCTCGGCATTTGCTACGGCATGCAGACGATGGCTGAGCAGCTCGGCGGCAAGGTCGACGGCGGCCATCTGCGCGAATTCGGCTACGCCGAAGTGCGCGCGCGCAACCACACGAGCTTCCTCGAAGGCATCGAAGACTTCCGCACGAGCGAAGGCCACGGCATGCTCAAGGTGTGGATGAGCCACGGCGACAAGGTCACGGAAATGCCGGCCGGCTTCCAGCTGATGGCATCGACGGAATCGTGCCCGATCGCGGCAATGGCCGACGAAGCGCGCCACTTCTACGGCCTGCAATGGCACCCGGAAGTCACGCATACGGTCCAGGGCCGCGCGATGCTCGAGCGTTTCGTGCTCGGCATCTGCGGCGCCAAGGCCGACTGGGAGATGGGCCACTACATCGACGAAGCGGTCGAGACGATCCGCAAGCAGGTGGGCAGCGAGCACGTCATTCTCGGCCTCTCCGGCGGCGTGGATTCGTCAGTCGCGGCGGCGCTGCTGCATCGCGCGATTGGCGACCAGCTGACCTGTGTGTTCGTCGATCACGGCCTGCTGCGCCTGAACGAGGCCGAGCAGGTGATGTCGATGTTCGCGGACAACCTTGGCGTGAAGGTGATTCACGTCGATGCGAGCGAAGCGTTCATGTCGAAGCTCGCGGGCGTCACCGACCCGGAAGCGAAGCGCAAGATCATCGGCGCGGAGTTCGTCGAGGTGTTCCAGACGGAAGCGGGCAAGCTCACCGACGCCAAGTGGCTTGCTCAAGGCACCATCTACCCGGATGTGATCGAGTCGGCTGGCAAGGGCAAGAAGGCCGCGCATACGATCAAGAGCCACCACAACGTGGGCGGCCTGCCGGAAACGCTGAACCTCAAGCTGCTCGAACCGCTGCGCGAGCTCTTCAAGGACGAAGTGCGCGAGCTGGGCGTGAAGCTCGGTCTGCCGCACGAAATGGTGTATCGCCATCCGTTCCCGGGCCCCGGCCTCGGCGTGCGCATTCTCGGCGAAGTGAAGCGCGATTTTGCGGACCTGCTGCGCCGCGCGGACGCGATCTTCATCGAGACGCTGCGTAACACGATCGACAAGGAAACCGGCAAGTCGTGGTACGAGCTCACGAGCCAGGCGTTCGCCGTGTTCCTGCCCGTGAAGAGCGTGGGCGTGATGGGCGATGGCCGCACCTATGAGTACGTCGTCGCGCTGCGCGCGGTGCAGACGCTCGACTTCATGACGGCGCACTGGGCGCATCTGCCGCACGAGCTGCTGGGCCACGTGTCGAACCGCATCATCAATGAAGTGCGCGGCATCAATCGTGTCGTGTACGACATCTCGGGCAAGCCGCCGGCGACGATCGAGTGGGAGTGACGTCTTCCCGCTAGGCTGCTGGCCATCTAAAAACCCGCGTTCGGCACTTTGAGCCGACGCGGGTTTTTTCTTTTGTGGAGTACCTGTCGCCGCGTTTTGATATACGATATGTATATCGTGTATGGAGGATGGAATGAGCCGGATTTTGATTGACCTGACCGATGCGCAAGTCGAAGAGCTGGCGGCGCTCGTGCAGACCGAACATCGCTCGCGCGCGGCGATCATTCGCGAGGCGATCGAGTCCTATATTGCGCAGCGCAAGCGCTCGGCGGCCGGGGAGGACGTCTTCGGGGCGTGGAAGGACAGGCAGCTCGACGGTGTCGACTATCAGCGGGAGTTGCGTTCGGAATGGTAAGGGCGCTCTTCGACACCAACATCCTGATCGACTACCTCAGCGGCATCCTTCAGGCGAAAAAAGAACTGGCGCGCTACGAATATCGCGCGATCAGCACGATCACGTGGATGGAAGTGATGGTCGGCGCGCAGCCCGACAACGAGGCGGCGATTCGCGGCTGGCTGGCGTCGTTCGACGTGCTTGAACTCGACCACCGCATAGCGGATCGCGCCGTTACGATCCGCAGGACGAAGAAGGTGCGCCTGCCCGATGCAATCGTATGGGCAACCGCGCAAGTTCACTCGCTGCTGCTGGTCTCGCGCAACACGAAGGACTTCCCCGCCGACGAGCCGGGCATTCGCGTGCCGTACAAGGTCTAGCCTGGCGGTTGCGTAAGGCCAGGCGAATCCGCGCAACGCAAGCCGGGCTATCCGCGCCTCGGCTTGCGCACCATTACGGTCTCAGTGCTTGAGGCACGTATCCGCGTTCTTCCAGGTGCAAACGTCGAGACCCGTGTGAACGATCGGCTTCACCGTCTTTCCTTCGGCTAGGTCGCGCATCACCATCGCCGCCTGATAGCCCATTTCCTCAGGCCGCTGCCCGACCAGCGCATTGACCTTGTGATCCTTGAGGGCCTGCAGTTCCGGCCCGAGCGTATCGGCTGAAACGATCACGAACTGGCCGCTGTTGATCTTGTCCATGATCGGCGCGACCACCTGCGAATACGCTTCGGGTGCGAAGAGCGGCCAGCCGCCCTCGAACACGAACGCCTGAAGCGTGCTGGCGTTGGCGGTGAGGGTGTCCTGCATCATCTGGTTCGCTTTCGCGGCGTCGTCGTTCACGTAGAGCGGGCAGGCGCTGATCTCATGCCAGTTGTTTTCGCCCGCGAGCTTCTTGATGCCTTTCTTGCCCGAGAGCACGTCGCGCGTGCCCTGGGCGCGCTGGTTGATGTTCTCGGCGGCGGGGTTGCCCATCACGAGGCAGATGTTGCCGCCCTTTGGCATGAGCGTCTTCAACTGTTCGCCGAGCTTCACGCCCAGCTCGTAGTTGTCGGTGCCGACATACGCCTTGCGCAGCGACTGGTCCTTCGGCAGCAGATCGGCGTCCGCGGTAATGATCGGGATCTTCGCGTTGCGACGTCGGATCACCTCGGCGATGGCCGGTGCGTTCGACGGTGAAATCGCGATCGCCGCGACGCCCTTGGTGAGCAGGTCGTCGACGATCTGCACTTCCGCGCTTTCGTCTGCGGCTGTCGCGGGCCCGGTGTAGTAGCAGTTGTAGCCCTGTTTGCTGAGCTCCTTGTTGGCCCGGTCGCAGCCTTGGTGCATGAGGTCGAAGTACGGATTGTCGAGGCCCTTCACGACCAGCGCGAGGGTCTTGTCGGCTGCATAGGCGGAAGAGGCCAGCATGGCGAGCCCTCCGATCGCAGCGAGATACTTCCACGCCTTCTTCATGGTTTCCTCCTGTTCGGCGCCGGTTGTACGGCGCACGTGTCTCGTACAGTCTTCGTCATCGGAAGGAAAGCCCGCGCCCGTGCCTTGGGCTTCCTGCGGAACCTCGCGTTACTTGTCGCGTTTCTTGTGATGGCTGGCGGCCGGTGGTTCCGCGTACAGTCCGGCCGCGCCTCCCTGAATTCGGATCAGTCTCCTTGCCGTTCGCCGCCGAGCCGGTTGAACAGCACGGCGATGATGATGAAGCCTCCCACGACCGTTCCCTGCCAGAACGAGTCGACGCCGAGCAGGATCAGGCTGTTGCGGATTACTTCAATGAGCGCCGCGCCCACGATGGTGCCGAAAGCGCTGCCCACGCCGCCCGCGAGGTTGGTGCCGCCGATCACCGTGGCGGCGATCACGCGTAGTTCGTCGCCGGTGCCAAGGCCTGTGGTCACCGCGCCGAGCCAGCCCACTTCGAGAATGGCCGCGACGCCCGCCATCAGTCCGCCCAGCACATAGACCGAGCAGATCACGCGCCGCACGGGCACGCCCGTGAGATTCGCCGCGTGACGATTGCCGCCGACCGCGAACACATAGCGGCCCCATCGCGTGAACGCGAACGCAAACCAGAACAGCACGCCGAGGACGATCAGGAACCACACGGGGTTGGCGACGCCGAGCGTCTTGCCGCCACCGAGCACGAGGAGCTTGTGCCCGTCGGGGCCGAATTCGAAGATGGTCCGGCTACCGGAGATCACGAGCGCGAGGCTGCGGCCTACGCTCAGCATGCCGAGCGTCACGACGAACGGCTGCATGTTGAGATACGCGATGAGCAGGCCGTTCACGAGCCCGACGACCCCCGCGGTGAGCAGGCCAAGGCCGATGCCGGCCCAGATCGGGTAGCCCGCGTTCATGGTGACGGAGAGCACGATGCCGCTCAGGCCAATCGTCGAGCCAACTGAAATGTCGATGCCGCCCGTGACGATGATGGCCATCATGCCCAGCGCCACGATGGCGACGAAGGCGAAGTTGCGCGTGACGTTGAAGAGGTTCTGCTGCGTGGCGAATGTCGAGGTGACGAAGGAAAGCAGGACGCAGGCAACGAGCGTCGCAAGCACCACCCAGAAGACCTGGCTCGCGAGCAGTCCGCTCCAGCGTGTGTGGGTCTTCGCGGATTGGGGATCGTCAAGCAATGTCGGCATCGGGTTTGGCCTTTGCGGCGCATCGTTCAATTTCAGGTCTCCTCGGCGGGACAGCTTCAGGCGGCGGCGATGGCTCCGGTGATCAACCCGGTAACTTCCTCCGGCGAAGACGCAGCGGTCTGTTTGTCCGCGACCTTGCGCCCGCGCCGCATGACGACCACGCGGTGAGCGACTTCGAAAACGTCAGGCATGCGGTGACTGATGAGAATGACGGCAATGCCGTGTTCGGACAGGCGTTTGATGAGGTCGAGCACCTGCGCCACCTGGCGCACGCTGATCGCGGCGGTGGGTTCGTCCATGAGCACGAGCCGCGCATCGGACAGACGCGTGCGCGCGATCGCCACCGCCTGCCGCTGACCGCCCGACATCTGCCGGACGAGATCGCGCGGGCGCGTCTCCGACTTCAGTTCCTTGAAAAGCTCGGCGGCGCGCCGGTACATGGCCGCGTGATCGAGCACGCGAAAGGGCCATATGCCGATGCGCGGCTCGCGGCCGAGAAAGACGTTGGCCGCCGCCGTGAGGTTGTCGCAGAGCGCGAGGTCCTGATACACGACCTCGATGCCCTTCGCGCGGGCGTCCACAGGCCGGCTGAAATGAACGGGCTTGCCGTCGATGAGAACTTCGCCGTGAGAGGGCGGGAAGTTGCCGGCGATCACCTTCACCAGCGTCGATTTTCCGGCTCCGTTGTCGCCCATCAGGCCGACCACCTGGCCGGGTTCCAGGCTCAACGTCACGTCGGTCAGCGCTTGAATGGCGCCGAAGTGCCTGGAAACGCCTCGGAGCTCAAGAAGACTCATGGACTGTCGCGCTCGCGCTTGTGAAGCCGCCCGCTGCAGTGTCCAGAGCGGCCGGGAAACATGCTAACTAGCTAGCATGTTTTTTAGAGCACGATGGGGCTTTTAGCAAGACTATTTCATCGGCCGGTCCGGAAGCGCCGCCGGCGGACCGCCGATGAGATAAAATTGTGTTTTCGCCGAAAAACCCCGCCAGACGGACCTGGCGCGCACCTGGCCTCAGGCTTCCAGCGGCATCGCACTCGTCCCCTTGAGTTCATCGAGACAGACGATCGATTGCACGCTGTTCACGCCGGGCGCGCGCATCAGCGTATCGAGCAGGAACTCGGAAAGCGCCTTGAGATCGCGCGCCACCACCTTCAGCACGTAGTCGATATCGCCAGTCACGGAGTAGCACTCCTGCACCTGCGGCAACGTCGCGACGAGCTCCTTGAACTTCACGAGCTCGCGCATGTGCCCGCGTTCCATCGTCACCTGAATGAAGGCGACCACGCCGAAGCCGAGCGCCTGCGCGTCGAGGCGCGTCTCGTAGCGCCGGATCACACCGAGCTCCTCGAGCCGCCGGTGACGGCGCAGCGTCTGCGCGGGCGAGAGCTTGATCGCCGCCGCGAGTTCGAGGTTCGAGGCGCGGCCGTGCTCCTGCAGTGCGGCGAGCAGCCGCATGTCGATCGTGTCGAGCGCGAGATTTTGCATTTATCTTGCGTGAGATGGGTTTGAGGCGAGAGGGAATTGTATCAATCAGGGTTTGCCTGCGTACGAGATGAAATCATATTTTTCCGCGCCAACTATACACTGGGCGCACCCGATCGGGCTGGCGGCCAATACAGTCAAGCCTGGCAGCGCACCGGCGCAGAACGTTGCGTGCGCAATTTTATTTCGTGGAGCGGAGCCGGCGTCCTACCCGGATGCTTTGGCCCCGCGCAGATAAGTCGGAGACAGGAAGAGACATGGTTTCAAACGACACGCGTGAAAATCGCGGCCAGCTAAAACGCGGGCTCAAGAATCGCCACATCCAGCTCATCGCGCTGGGCGGGGCGATCGGCACGGGCCTGTTCCTCGGCATTGCACAGACGATTCAGACCGCCGGCCCTTCGGTGCTGCTCGGCTACGGCATTGCCGGCATCATCGCGTTCTTCATCATGCGGCAACTGGGCGAAATGGTCGTGGACGAGCCCGTTGCCGGTTCGTTCAGCCATTTCGCCGACAAGTATTTCGGCCCGTTCGCGGGCTTTCTCTCCGGCTGGAACTACTGGGTGCTCTACGTGCTCGTGAGCATGGCCGAGCTTTCGGCGGTCGGCATCTACATGCACTACTGGTGGCCGACACTGCCCACGTGGGTCTCGGCGCTCGTGTTCTTCGTCGTGATCAACGGCATCAACCTCACGAGCGTCAAGTCGTACGGCGAGCTCGAGTTCTGGTTCGCGATCATCAAGGTGCTGGCGATCGTCGGCATGATTGCCTTTGGCGGCTGGCTGCTGTTTTCGGGCTCGGCGGGTCCGGAGGCGAGCGTGTCGAACCTCTGGCGCAACGGCGGCTTCTTCCCGCACGGCGTCTCGGGGCTCGTCATGGCCATGGCGGTCGTGATGTTCTCGTTCGGCGGTCTGGAGCTTGTCGGCATCACCGCAGCCGAAGCCGACGATCCCTCGCATAGCATTCCGCGCGCGACGAATCAGGTGATCTACCGCATCCTGATCTTCTACATCGGCGCGCTCGGCGTGCTGCTTTCGCTCTACCCGTGGCAGAAGGTCGTGGCTGGCGGCAGCCCCTTCGTGCTGATCTTCCACGCGATGAACAGCGACCTCGTGGCCAACGTGCTCAATCTCGTCGTGCTGACGGCCGCGCTCTCGGTCTACAACAGCGGCGTGTACTGCAATAGCCGCATGCTCTACGGCCTTGCGCAGCAGGGCAATGCGCCTAAGGCGCTGCTCAAGGTTAGCCGGCGCGGCATTCCGCTAGCGGCGCTCGGCGTGTCGGCGTTCGTCACGGCCGCTTGCGTGATCGTCAACTACTTCATGCCGGGCAAGGCGTTCGAGTTGCTGATGGGGCTCGTCGTGTCCGCGCTCATCATCAACTGGGCGATGATCAGCCTGATTCACCTGAAGTTCCGCCGCGAGAAGGCCCGCGCCGGTCAGACGACCACGTTCCGCAGCCTCGGCTATCCGCTCACGAACTATGTGTGTCTCGCGTTCCTCGGCGGCATTCTCGTTGTAATGTATCTGATTCCGGATCTGCGGATTTCCGTGTACCTGATTCCGGTCTGGCTGGGCGTGCTTGGGCTCGCCTACCGCCTGTGGTGCCGCAAGTCGGCGCCGGCGCTGCAACGCGGCGTGCCGGCTCCGTAAGCGCTGATATTCGTCCCGAATTTCGTCCAGAGAGTTAAACAGCATGTTCGAACACATCGATGCCTACCCCGGCGACCCGATCCTCTCGCTCAACGAGAACTTCCAGAAGGACCCGCGGCAGAACAAGGTCAATCTGAGCATTGGCATCTACTTCGACGACGATGGCCGTCTGCCCGTCATGAAGGCCGTTCACAAAGCCGAGGCGGCGATTCTCGAAGAACCGGGTCCGAAGCCGTATCTGCCGATGGCGGGTTTCGCGCAGTATCGCGACGCCGTGCAGGCGCTCGTGTTCGGCGCTGACTGCCCGTCGCGCGCGGCCGGCCGCATTGCGACCGTGCAGACGCTGGGCGGCTCGGGCGCGCTCAAGGTCGGCGCCGACTTCATCAAGCGCTACTTTGCGACCAGCCAGGTGTGGGTGAGCGATCCGACGTGGGAGAACCACCGCTTTATCTTCGAGCGCGCGGGCTTCACGGTGAACACGTACCCATACTACGATGAGGTGACGGGCGGCCTGAAGTTCGAGGCGATGCTCTCGGCCATCGACGCGCTGCCGGCGAAGAGCGTGGTGCTGCTGCACGCGTGCTGCCATAACCCGACGGGCGTCGATCTGGATCGCGCGCAGTGGGAGCAAATCATCGACGTGCTGCAAAAGCGCGACCTGCTGCCGTTCGTCGATATGGCGTATCAAGGTTTCGGTGCGGGCCTCGAAGACGACGCGTTCGCGGTGCGTGAACTTTCGCGCCGCGGCGTGCCGGCGCTCGTGGCGAATTCGTTCTCGAAGAACTTCTCGCTCTACGGCGAGCGCTGCGGCGGCCTCCACGTGATCTGCGAGGACGCGGCGGCCGCCGACCGCGTGCTCGGCCAGCTCACGGGCTCGGTGCGGGCGAACTACAGCAATCCGCCGACGCATGGCGCGAAGATCGTCACGCGCGTTTTGGGCACGCCGGAACTGAAGGCGTCGTGGGAGCAGGAGCTGGCGGCGATGTGCGAGCGCATTGCGCGCATGCGCGTGGCGATTCACGATGGCCTGCGCGCGCATGCGAGCGAATCCGCGCTCGCGCGTTATGTGAAGCAACGCGGCATGTTCACGTACACGGGCTTGAGCGAGAAGCAGGTCGGGCGCCTGAAGGAGGAGTTCGGCGTGTATATCCTGCGCTCGGGCCGCATGTGTGTGGCAGGCCTGAACGAGGAGAACGTGAGCGTTGTGGTCGACGCGGTCGGCAAGGTCATGAAGGACTGAGGGAAGGGCGGGGTCGAGTGCCCCGAAATCCTTCTAGCGCCGCTGGTGTGCCGGTATGAGCCGGACGCTCCAGCGGCGTTTTTGCATCTGGCTTTCAGAACCGCATGCCGGTGCCGCATCCACCGGCTGTGCCGCCGCCGCTGCCGCCTGCTGCCCCGCAGAACACGCTGCAGCCGGAAAGGCTGGCGGCGAGCAGGAAGCAGAGGGCTGCGAGGCGAAGTCGGCGTGTAGCGGGGCGATGCGGGCAGGCGAGATGTTTCATCATGGCACGCGAAAAGGAGGGCGCCCTGAAAGAGGGCATCGGCAGGTCTAACCGACTAACCATACACGTTGGCCGTCACCACATGGCATCAGACAATTCCAGGTTTCATCGTCTACGCCTATTCGTCCCGCATCAAACCGTCGGTCTGTCAAGCTGTACGAAGTAGATGGCACACATGTCGGCCGCGCACGGTCTTCCAGGTCTTACCCTGATAGAATGCGTGAGCCGCAACGTAGTGGATTGCTGATGAAATTGCTTGATGCCCTCGTCGAACAACGGATTGCCGCCGCGGCTGCGCGCGGCGACCTCGACGACCTGCCCGGTGCCGGTGCGCCCCAGGCGCTCGACGACGACTTGCTCGTGCCCGAAGAAGTGCGCATAGCTCACCGCATCTTGAAGAATGCGGGGTTCGTGCCGCCCGCAGTCGAACAACTGCGAGCCCTGCGCGACCTCGAAGACGACCTCGCCACCGTTGGCGACAAGGCCGCGCAATGCCGTCTGCGCGCCCGTATGCTGGCGCTCGACATGGCGCTCGAATCCTTGCGCGGCGGGCCGATGGTCGTGCCGCACGAATATCGCCGCCGCATTGCAGAGCGTCTGTCCGAACGTGCTGCCGGCGAGCCCGGTCAGCCGGCGCTCGCGGCGGGGGCGGCGTGACGGGCTCTCCCGTCCAGCCACACGCCCCGGGCGGCGAACGCGAAGAGGCGCAGCCGGCTGCCAGCTTGCCTGCCGGATCGATCGCCGCCGATCCGCTGACAACGACGTCTGCCGCTCAGACGGACCTCCAACCCAATCCCGTCTCCGAACGCGATCAGCGTTTCATGCGCCTTGCGCAGGCCGCCGCCGACGAGGCGCGCGCCGCAGGCGAAGTGCCCGTGGGTGCGGTGCTCGTGCGCGGTGAGGAAGTGATCGCGTCGGGCTTCAATCACCCGATTGGCGCGCACGATCCCTCCGCGCACGCCGAAATGGCGGCCTTGCGCGCGGGCGCGCACGCGCTGGGTAACTACCGCTTGCCCGGCTGCGAACTCTATGTGACCCTTGAACCGTGCCTCATGTGCGCCGGCGCAATCATGCATGCGCGCATTGCACGCGTGGTGTTCGGCGCGCATGACCCGAAGACCGGGGCATGCGGCAGCGTGGTCGATGCCTTCGCCAACGAACAGCTGAATCATCACACGAGCGTGTCCGGAGGCGTGCTGGCGCACGAGTGCGGCGAGGCGCTGCGCGCGTTCTTCGCCGACCGGCGCCGTGCGAGCCGCGAAGCGCGCCGGGCGGCGCGGGCACAGGTCGACGAAGCGCAGCCCGGAACCGGCGTAGCCGGTCCGGACGAACCCGCGGCTTGAATCTCACGGTTGAATCGAATTCGACATGACCATTCATCGCACCTTCGAACTGATCGCACCGTCCGGTTATCCGCACGACTCGGAAGCGGTGCACCGTGCGCTTGCGCGGTTGCGGGCGCAAGGCCATCACGTCAACGGCGTGCAGGCGACCGAGCGGCGCTATCAGCGCTTTGCCGGTACAGATGGCCAGCGCGCGGCCGAACTGAACCGCCTTGCCGACCCGTCGCGCGAATTGCCGGACATCGTGCTCGCCGTGCGCGGGGGTTATGGCGCGGTGCGCATCCTGCACGGTCTCGACTACGACGGGCTGCAACGGCGCTTGCAGGACCAACCGATTGCGTTCGTGGGACATAGCGATTTCACCGCCATCCAGCTCGCGCTGCTCGCGCGCGCCGGGCTCACGACGTTCGGCGGTCCGATGCTTTGCAGCGACTTCGGTGCGGAGAGTCTCAGCAGCTTCACCATGCATCACTTCTGGGACACGCTCTCGAAGCCGAGTTACACGCTCAAGGTGAATGCGCCGCAGCCCCAATCGACGAATGTTTCAGGCACGCTCTGGGGCGGGAATCTGGCCGTGCTGACATCGTTGATCGGCACGCCTTATCTGCCGCCGGTCGAGGGCGGCATCCTGTTCGTCGAAGACGTGAACGAACAGCCGTTCCGCATCGAGCGCATGATTTATCAGTTGCACCTGACCGGCATTCTTGCTCGCCAGCAGGCACTGGTGCTGGGCGATTTTTCGGGCCACAAGCAGTTCGATTACGACAACGGCTACGACCTGCGCGAAATGATGGAGCAGGTGCGCTCCGTGGTGGGCATTCCGGTGGTGACAGGCCTGCCGTTCGGCCATATTCCGGATATGGTGACGCTGCCGATGGGCGCGCCGGCGCAACTGAGCGCCACCTCACACGGCTTCGAGCTAACCGTGAGCGGCTACCCGCATCTGAGTTGATTTCGCACCCGTACAGGAGCGCTTTCGGGCGCTTTTTTCATGGAATCTTATGCAACTAACAGCCTATTCCGCCCGATCCCGGCCCATGTTCATCCCAGCGTTATCGCTCTAAATTGTTGACAAAAAATGTGGCCGGATTGGGGCGAGGAATCACCATGCAGGTGCTGAATTCCCCGAAATAAAGCGACTTTCAGCGATGGGAGGCGCGTGCCAGCGTACACGCAGGTGGGGATCTTCCCCAGGTTCGCCCACAAAATTGTTGACAATATTTATGTCCAACCTAGGATACCCAACATAGAGACCCGAGCCATGCGAAAGACCGATATCGACGCCGAAGCAACCGGCATGAAGCCCGAGGCAATCGCCGCGCGAATCCGCGCAGCGATTCTCGAGCACCGGCTGCCGCCCGGCGCGAAGTTGACTGAAGCACAGTTGTGCGAAGTATTCGGCGTGAAGCGCGGCCCGATTCGCCAGGCGCTCGCGCTGCTCGCGAAGGACCATCTCGTGGATCTGGAGCCCAATCGTGGCGCGTTCGTCGCAAGCCCGACGCTTCAGGAAGTGCACGAGGTATTTGAAATGCGGCGGATCATCGAGTTGGCAGTGGTGGGGCGCATCTGCAGCGCGCAGCACGGCAACCGCCGGCTGAAAACGATCGGCGAAACGATCCGGCGCGAGCGCAAGGCGTTTGAAGGGCGTGACTTCCCGACGTGGATCCGGCTTTCAGGCGAGTTTCATACGTCGCTCGCCACGCTCACCGGCAACACGGTGCTGTGCGATTGCCTCAACGGGCTCGTAGCGCGCTCGACGCTCATTTCGGCGCTCTACGAATCGCCGGGACGCAGCCCGTGTTCGTTCGACGACCACGAGGCGATTCTCGCGGCGCTCGAGGCCGGAGACGAGAAAGAGGCAGTCGACCTCATGGTGCGCCATTTGCAAGGTGTCGAGCTCAGGATGCTCGATCGCCCGGCGGGCGCTTCGGTCGACCTGCAGGAAGTGTTCAGCGCCCGTGAGGCGACTTCGCTTGCACGCTGACGCGCTTGCGAGGCGGCACTGAAACGGATAGCTGTAAAGGATTGCAGTAAAGCGCGGCGGCCAACGGCGAACGGTGGCCGCCGCGGCTGAAAAGGATGGAGTGGGGCGCATGCAGCGCATGCGTGCGGCTCGAACAGGTACAGCGTTGCAGGGCGCCCGCAAGCGGCGACCGGCGCAGTGCCCGCGAAGGCCAGACCATTCGGGGATATCGCGGCGGCCGCGTTCAGCGGCGGTACGCACGCGTTTCGAGGCGTTCAGGCGTCTTTTTTCCGTCGGCAAATCCATCCAAGGAGCGGATCATGGCTCAGTTCAGCGCGTCACCAGGCAGTCCGGCAGTGCCCAACTTCGAATCTGGAGAAAGCAGCGAGTCCGCAGAAAACCTGCGCATGCCGGCCGGCTACAGCGAGCGGCTCTACAATCACGACCTCGCGCCGCTCAAGGAGCAGACCTGGGGCGCGTACAACATCTTCGCGTTCTGGATGTCCGACGTGCACAGCGTCGGCGGCTATGTGTTCGCGGGGAGCCTCTTCGCGCTCGGCCTCACGAGCTGGCAAGTGCTCGTAGCGCTGATCGTCGGCATCTCCATCGTCAACGTGCTTTGCAACCTGATCGCGCGGCCCAGCCAGCGTCACGGCGTGCCGTACCCGGTGGCGTGTCGCGGCACCTTCGGCGTGCTCGGCGCCAACATCCCCGCCGTGATTCGCGGCCTCATCGCCGTGGCGTGGTACGGCATCCAAACCTTTCTTGCTTCGAGCGCGCTCGTGATCGTCGTGCTCAAGTTCGTGCCGCAACTCTTGCCTTATGCCGACGTGCACAAGCACGGCCTGCTAGGGCTTTCTGCCGTCGGTTGGGCGGGCTTCATGACGCTCTGGGTGCTTCAGGCGTTCGTGTTCTGGAACGGCATGGAGACCATCAAGAAGTTCATCGACTTCGCGGGGCCCGCCGTTTATGTCGTGATGTTCGCGCTTGCGGGCTACATGGTCTATCGCGCGGGCTGGCACAACATCGGCCTGAACCTCGGCGCCGTGAAGTATCACGGTGCCGAAGTGGTTCCCGTGATGATCACGGCGATCTCGCTCGTGGTGTCGTATTTCTCGGGGCCGATGCTCAATTTCGGCGACTTCTCGCGCTATGGCAAGTCGCTCAAGAGCGTTCACAAGGGCAACTTCTGGGGCCTGCCGGTCAACTTCCTCGCGTTCTCGCTCGTCACGGTCATCACCACGTCGGCTACGCTGCCTGTGTTCGGAGAACTGATTACCGACCCCGTCGAAACGGTCAGCCGCATCGATCATCCCACCGCTGTGATTCTCGGCGCACTCACGTTCACGATCGCCACCATCGGCATCAACATCGTCGCGAACTTCGTTTCGCCTGCGTTCGATTTTTCCAACGTCGCGCCGCGCCTCATCAGCTGGCGTGCGGGTGGCATGCTCGCCGCCGTGGCCTCGATCTTCATCACGCCGTGGAATCTCTTCAACAACCCGGCCGTGATTCACTACACGCTCGATGTGCTCGGCGCCTTCATCGGGCCTTTGTATGGTGTCCTGATTGTCGACTTCTATCTCGTGAAGCGCGGGCGTCTTGCCGTAGATGATCTCTACACGGTGTCGCCGAAAGGTGCGTACTGGTACAGCAATGGCGTGAACTGGCGCGCGGTGGCGGCCTTGCTGCCGGCAGCGGTGATCGCGATTCTTTGCGTGATGGTGCCTTGGCTCGGCGGCGCGGCGAACTTCTCGTGGTTCATTGGCGCCGCGCTCAGCGCGTTGTTCTATCGCGCGCTCACGATGGGCGAACGCGCTCGCGCAAACGCATGAGCGGCAGGCAAAACCAGGCATCGACGAAGGAATCGAAATGCGCATCAAATTGATCAATCCGAACACCACGCAGCGCATGACCGCCGCGATGGAAGCGTGCGCGCGCGCCGTGATCGCGCCGGGCACGGAGGTCGTGGCGGTGAGCCCGACGATGGGTCCGCCGTCGATTGAGGGCTACTACGACGAGGCGCTCGCGACACCTGGCCTGCTCGCCGAAGTCGAGGCGGGCGAGCGCGAAGGCTTTGACGGCTACGTGATCGCGTGCTTTGGCGACCCGGGCCTTTATGCGGCGCGCGAGTTGGCGCATGGGCCCGTCGTGGGCATCGCGGAAGCCGCGATGCACGCGGCGAGCGTGCTTGCGCCAGGCTTCTCGGTCGTGACAACACTTTCGCGAACACGCGCAATGGCCTGGCATCTCGCCGAACGTTACGGCATGACACGTTTTTGCCGCAACGTGCGCGCAATCGACGTGGCGGTGCTCGAACTCGACGAGCCGGGATCGGCCGCGCGTCGCGCCATCGTCGAGGAGTGCCGGCGCGCGCTCGAAGAAGATGGCGCCGATGCGATCGTGCTCGGCTGCGCGGGCATGACGAGCTTGTGCGCGCAGGTGGAGGATGCGCTGGGCGTGCCCGTGGTCGACGGCGTGACGGCCGCCGTGAAGTGGGTGGAGGCGCTTGTCTCGCTGCGCCTCACGACCGCCAAGCGCGGCGACTTTGCGCGGCCGCTTGCCAAGCGTTACGACGGCGATTTCGCACGTTTTAGTCCGGGCAATCCTGCACCCGTCACGGAAACGCCGCCGCCGGTGCGGCCGCTTCGCTACGGGTAAACGCGCAACGTTTTCAGGTAAGGCGGGCCGCCCGGAGACGCCAGATCGGGCGGCCACATACACCTGCCTTGACCCGTACTATCTGAGCGTGCGTATGGGCGCGTACGGGTGATTTCGCTACACTGAACCGGTCCTGTAAGCAGGTTGCGCGGACCGTCCGCCTGGCCTTGCAAAGCAGCGCCGGCGGCCGCTTCGCGGCGTCTCGTCGTTACGCGGATACCTCGTTAGTTCCTCTTTATTCGATTGATTCGACCAGCATGCCACTCGATCCCCAATATCCCCGCGATCTGATCGGTTATGGCCGGTATCCGGTGCAGGCCAACTGGCCCGGCCAGGCGCGCGTCGCGGTGCAGTTCGTGCTCAACTACGAAGAGGGCGGCGAAAACTGCGTGTTGCACGGCGACCCCGGCTCCGAGCAGTTCCTTTCCGAAATCGTGGGTGCAGCAGCGTATCCCGCGCGCCATATGAGCATGGAGTCGATCTACGAATATGGCTCGCGCGCGGGCGTCTGGCGCATCCTGCGCGAGTTCGAGAAACGCGGCCTGCCGCTTACCGTGTTCGGTGTGGGGATGGCGATCGAGCGTCATCCTGAAGTCGCGCGCGCGTTCGTCGAGCTGGGCCACGAGATCGCGTGCCACGGCTATCGCTGGATTCACTACCAGGACGTCTCGCCCGCCAAAGAGGCTGAGCACATGAAGCTCGGCATGGAAGCGATCGAGCGCGTGACGGGCGTGCGCCCGCTAGGCTGGTACACGGGCCGCGACAGCCCGAACACGCATCGTCTGGTGGCCGAGTATGGCGGCTTCCTGTACGACTCCGATTACTACGGCGACGACCTGCCGTTCTGGATGGACGTTGAAGTCACCGGCGGCAAGACGACGCCGCAACTGATCTTGCCTTACACGCTCGACACGAACGACATGCGCTTCGCGTCGCCCCAGGGCTTCAACACCGCGGACCACTTCTTCACGTACTTGCGCGACGCATTCGACGTGCTCTACGAAGAAGGCGACGAAGCGCCGAAGATGCTCTCGATCGGCATGCACTGCCGCCTGCTCGGGCGCCCTGGGCGTTTTCGCGCGCTGCAGCGCTTTCTCGATCACATCGAAAAGCACGAGCGCGTGTGGGTCACGCGCCGCGTGGACATCGCGCGCCACTGGCGCGAGCATCATCCCTATCAACCGCAACAGAACGACCACCGCGGGGCCGCCGCATGAAGGCAATGCACTACACCCTCGAACAGCTGAATCAAGCCTCGGCCGACGCCTTCGTGGCGGCGCTCTCGGGCATCTTCGAGCACTCGCCCTGGGTGGCCGAAGCGGCCGCGCAGCAACGCCCGTTTGCGAGCATCGACGCGCTGCATCGCACCATGTCGCAGGCCGTGGAAAACTCGGGCGAAGCGAAACAGCTTGCGCTCATCAACGCCCACCCGGAGCTTGCAGGCAAGGCTGCGGTGCGCGGCGAACTGACCGCCGAATCCACGCGCGAGCAAAGCGGCGCGGGCCTGAACCAGTGCACGCAGGAAGAGTTCGACAAGCTGCTCGCGCTCAACGGCGCGTATCGCGAGAAGTTCGGATTCCCATTCATTCTCGCGGTGCGCGGCTATGACCGCCACGGCATCATCGCGAACTTCGAGACGCGCGTGAACAACAGCCGCGCCGACGAAATGCGCGCGAGCCTCGACCAGATTTACCGCATTGCGCGCTTCAGGCTGGATGAGCTGATCGACGCGTAACGTGGCGATGCGCCCCTCGGCTGTTCGCGAGCGGGCGCAGCGCCGTTTTGATCTACAGAAAAGACACGAAGGAAGACAACGATGGCACTCCCGACTCTCGACCCCAACGCCCCTGATTTCACGCGCCGCTATGTGAATCTCGCGGACCCGCGGCTGGGCGCACAGGCGCTCGAGGCGAGCGACGACTTCTTCGCGCCGAAGGATCGCATGCTCAATCCGGAGCCGGCCGTCTTCATTCCGGGCAAGTACGACGAACACGGCAAGTGGATGGACGGCTGGGAAACGCGCCGCAAGCGCACGACCGGCTATGACTGGTGCGTCGTGAAGCTCGCACGCCCCGGCGTCATCAAGGGCCTCGATATCGACACGAGCCATTTCACGGGCAACTATCCGCCGGCGGCATCGGTGGAGGCCGCATACGTGGCCGAAGGTGCCCCCACCGCCGCGACGCAATGGACGGAAATCGTCCCCTCGACCTCGTTGAACGGCAATAGCCACCACTACGTGGAAGTCTCGAGCGACAAGCCCTACACGCACCTGCGCGTGAACATCTATCCCGATGGCGGCATCGCGCGTCTGCGCGTGTACGGCCAGCCGCAGGTGGACTGGGCGGGTGCGAGCCGCACCGAACTGTTCGACCTCGCCGCGATGGAAAACGGCGCGTATCTCGTTGGCGCGAACAACCAGCACTTCGGCATGGCCTCCACGCTGCTCATGCCGGGCCGCGGCGTGAACATGGGCGACGGCTGGGAAACGCGCCGCCGCCGCGAACCTGGCAACGACTGGGCGATCATCGCGCTCGCGCAGCCGGGCATCATCAAGAAGATCGAAGTCGATACGGCGCACTTCAAGGGCAACTACCCGGACCGCTGCTCGTTCCAGGCCGCGCGCGTGGTCGGCGGCACGGACAGCTCGCTTGTGACCCAGGCGATGTTCTGGCCGGTGCTGCTCGGCGAGCAGAAGCTGCAGATGGACAAGCAGCACTACTACGAAAGCGAACTCGCGGCGCTGGGCCCGGTTACGCACGTGCGCTTCAATATCATCCCGGACGGCGGCGTTTCACGCGTGCGCCTCTGGGGCACGCTCGCTTGATACGCTGACGAGGCCATCATGAGTGAAACCAGGACGACGCTTGTCATCGAGCCGCTCACGCGCGAGGCGTTCGCGCCCTTCGGCGACGTGATCGAGCTCACGGGCGCGAAGCAGATTCCAATCAACCTCGGCACGACGATCCGCTTTCACGATCTCGCGAAAGTGGACGTGACGGACGAAGGCGGGCGCACGCTCGTGAATCTTTTTCGCGGGCAGCCGCGCGAGCTGCCGTTCGAAGTGAAGATGCTCGAACGGCATCCGCTGGGCAGCCAGGCGTTCGTGCCGCTCAACGACAAGCCGTATCTCGTGGTGGTCGCGCCCGCAGGCGATCTGGACGTCACGCAGATTCGCGCGTTCGTTTCGAGCGGCTGGCAAGGCGTGAACTACGCGAAGGGTGTTTGGCATCATCCGCTAATTGCGTTGGGCGAGGTGAGCGATTTCATCGTCGTCGATCGCGGCGGCGATGGGCTCAATCTCAACGAGCAGGATTTGCCGGAGTCGCTCTGGTTGACGCAAGAGGCGATGAAGGCGGCAGTGCGCTGACTCTTTGCATTACATAGCAGTACGCAGCAGTACGAAGAAGCCACGGTCTCGACCGTGGCTTTTTTGCGTTTGGCGTGTGTATAGACCGCAGACATAAATTGCAGGGGTTCGGCGACATCGGGAGCACTGAGGCCGAGCCATGCTTGCTTGCGGCGCTCAGTGCTGCTCGCGCCATTCGCAGTCGAGGCGTTCGCCATATGCCTCACCGTGCGATACGCCTGCGGTTGCTATCGCGACGCGCGGGGCAGAGCCTGCGTTCGTTGCGCGTCAACGGTTGGCGGTGATATCTGGCGCAAGGGCACGCGCTTTCGCTCCCGTTGCGCTTCGCCACGCGGTTCCCAGCTTCCCAGGATACCGGATGCCGGCCCGCAACATCCCGCGGCTGCCTCATAGCCCGCGAGCTGCACAAAACGCCGCACAAAAAGAAAAAGGACCCGAAGCGCCTTGCACTTCGGGTCCTTCCAGTCACTGCTCAGCTAGCGCGATTCAAACCGCTCGCGCTGCCATCTGTCTCACTGCTTCGCACCGCCCTGGAACCACATGGCGATCTTCTGCCGCTCGTCGTCGGTCATGTGCGTGACGTTGCCAAGCGGCATCGCCTTGAGCGTCACAGCTTGCTGATACAGGCGCTGCGCGTTCTGCGAAATCTCATCGGGCGTATCGAACATCACGCCGGCGGGCGCTGCGCCCATCATCGTCGGGTGGGCCGAGTGGCACGATGCGCAGCGCTGCTGCAGGATCGGCTGAATGTCGGACACCTTGAGCGATGGCGCGTTCGCGGCTTCCGCTTGCGGCACGACCGGGCGCGGCAGCGTCCACACCAGCGCCACGAACATCAGCGCCACGCCGCCGATCGGCAGATACCAGAGTTGCTGACCACGGTGACGCATCACGAAGAACTGGCGAATCAGCGCGCCGGCCAGCATGATCACCACGAGCACGGCCCAGTTGTAGGCGTGCGCATAGGTCATGGCGTAGTGGTTCGACAGCATCGCGAACACCACGGGCAGCGTGAAGTACGTGTTATGCACTGAACGCTGCTTGCCGCGCTTGCCGTAGATCGGGTTCGGCACTTCGCCCTTGAGCATCGCGGCGACCATCTTGCGCTGGCCGGGGATGATGACGAAGAACACGTTGGCCGACATGATCGTCGCGAGCATCGCGCCCATGATGAGGTACGCGGCGCGGCCCGAGAAGATGTGGCAGGCGAGGTAGGCTGCGATCACGACGTAGATGCCCACGCACACGCCCAGCAACTTGTCCTTCGTGCCGAGCGCGCGGCACAGCGAGTCGTAGACGATCCAGCCCGCGGCGAGGAAGCCGAGCGCCGAGAAGATCGCGACGACCGGACCCATGTCGAGCACGTTCTTGTCGATGAGATACGTGTTCGGCGCCATGAGGTAGAGCACCGTGAAGAGCGACGCGCCCGAGAGCCACGTGGTGTACGACGGCCACTTCGACCAGTGCAGGTCGTCGGGCATTTCGGGCGGCGCGACGGTGTACTTCTGCATGTTGTAGAAGCCGCCGCCGTGCACGTGCCACAACTCGCCGAACACGCCGCGGCGACGCTGGTTCGGGTCCGTGGGCGGTTTGAGGCTGTTGTCGAGCGCGACGAAGTAGAACGACTCGCCAATCCAGGCGATCGCCGCGATGACGTGGAACCAGCGCAATGCGAGGTTCAGCCAATCGGTAATAAAGCCTTCCATGAAACGTCTCCAGTCCTGATGCATGGCGCGCGCGTCTGAACGCACGCGCTAACTGCGGGGTATGAGCGCGCCGCGCAGCTCTTGGGCCGCTGAACGACCCGGATGCTGCCGGCGCTGCCGTTGTTGTTTGTGTATGACCTTGGGCTTGGTGAATCGGGCTAGAAGATCGCCCGGAATGCCCTATGAGAATGTGTGCGGTGGCCGCTCAGTTCTCTCTCAGTTCTCGCTCAACTGCCGCGATACGTGCTGTACGACCACGGCGAAACGAGTAGCGGCACGTGGTAGTGCGAACCTGAGTCGGCGATGCCGAAGCGCAGCACCACGCGGTCGACGAAACGCGGCTCGGGCACGTTCGCGCCGAGGGCGGCGAAATAGTCGCCGACGTGGAACACGAGTTCGTATTCGCCTTTGGCGAGCGCCTCGCCTTCGAGCAGCGGCGCGTCGCAGCGGCCGTCGTCATTGGTGGTCACGGTCTTGAGCGCGCGGCGCGCGTCGCCCGAGAGCGCAAAGAGCTCGACCTTGATGCCCGCGCCGGGACGGCCGTTCGCGGTGTCGAGCACGTGGGTAGTCAGCTTGCCCATTCGCAGTTTTCCTTGTGAGTGCCTGGTGCGATTGCGAGGTTTCAGCGGCAGCGCTCGATCCCATGCATGATGCATTGCGGCGGATCGAGGCTCCACGTCAGTGGCTACATACCCGTCGGCGGATCGAAGCGAGCGCCGTGAACGCATTTTAAGAACGATCGCACCCGGCGCGCGCGAGCGATAGGAAAGATAAAGCTTCGCGCATGAGGGTGAGCCCTGGGTGCTGCGCGGCGGCTCTCGCTCATCGCGCCCTGGATTCGTGCGTCCCATGTTTGCATCGTAGCGGCGCCAAAAATCGACCTTTATATGCGTGGCGTAAATGTGGGTATCGCAGCGGCGCGAATTGCCACGACTATTTTGGTTGGGGATCGTAGAGCCCATGCGCAGCGCGTGCTGCGCGTCCCGAAGACGGCGGTGGACGCCGGGTAACCGGGCCAGCGGCGTCCTCCTCGGGACGCGTCGGCACCGGACGCCTGGGCGGCCCGGCGAGGCCGGCGGGTGAGGCGAGGGCGTCTGGTTCACACGCCGTGCGAGCGCAAAGCAATGACGACGACTCGCAGCGGCACGACAACGGAGCGAACAAGGACGATGGAACGCACACTCGCGCAGGGGCAAGACCCGCAAAAGCCCGGCAAGACGTTGCTGGTGAAGAACGCCGACATGCTGGTAACGATGGACGGCGCACGCCGCGAGATTCGTGGCGGCGGCATCTACGTGGAAGGCAACCGCATCGTCGCGGTCGGCCCGATGGCGGAACTGCCCGCCACGGCGGACGAGGTGATCGACGCCAGCGGCCACCTCGTGACGCCTGGGCTCGTCAACACGCATCACCACATGTACCAGAGCCTCACGCGGGCCGTGCCGGCCGCGCAGGACGCCGAACTGTTCGGCTGGCTCACCAACCTCTACAAGGTGTGGGCGAACCTCACGCCAGAGATGATCGAGGTCTCGACACTCACGGCGATGGCCGAGTTGCTGCTCTCTGGCTGCACGACCTCCAGCGATCATCTGTACATCTACCCGAACGGCAGCCGTCTGGACGACAGCATTCGCGCGGCGCAACGCATCGGCATGCGTTTTCACGCGAGCCGCGGCAGCATGAGCGTCGGCCAGAAGGACGGCGGGCTGCCGCCCGATTCCGTAGTCGAGCGCGAGGACGCCATTCTCGCCGACACCCAGCGCCTCATCGAGACGTATCACGACGAGGGCCGGTACGCGATGCTGCGCGTCGTCGTGGCGCCATGCTCGCCGTTTTCGGTGAGCCGTGATCTGATGCGCGAGTCGGCCGTGCTCGCGCGGCACTACGGCGTGTCGATGCACACGCATCTCGCCGAAAACGTGAACGACATTGCTTACAGCCGCGAAAAGTTCGGCATGACGCCGGCCGAATACGCCGAGGATCTTGGCTGGGTGGGCCGCGACGTATGGCATGCGCACTGCGTACAGCTCGACGACCACGGCATCGGATTGTTCGGCAGGACGGGCACGGGCGTCGCACATTGTCCGTGCTCGAACATGCGGCTCGCCTCAGGCATCGCGCCCGTGAAAAAGATGCGGCTCGCTGGCGTGCCGGTGGGACTGGGTGTGGACGGCTCGGCGTCGAACGACGGCGCGCAGATGGTGGCCGAGGCGCGCCAGGCGATGCTGCTCGCGCGCGTGGGGTTTGGGCCGGATGCCATGACGGCGCGCGAGGCGCTGGAGATCGCGACGTTAGGCGGCGCTCAGGTACTGGGCCGCGACGACATCGGCGCGCTCGCGCCCGGCATGGCGGCTGACTTCGTGGCGTTCGACTTGCGTCAGCCGCTTTTCGCGGGGGCGCTCCACGATCCGGTGGCGGCGCTCGTGTTCTGCGCGCCCTCGCAGGTCGCGCTGAGCGTGATCGGCGGTCGCGCGGTCGTGAAGGAGGGCGTGTTGCAGACGGTGGAGCTTGGGCCGGTCATCGAGCGGCACAACCGGCTCGCGGCACAGCTCGTGCAGATGGCGCGCTAAAGCAGAAAGCGGAAAGCGGGCGCACGGTGGCGCCCGCGATACTCAAGGCTTGTCGATCAGCGTCTTCGTCGCTTCGGCGATGAGGCTGCGCAACCAGCGTACTTCGTCCGAGTAATGACAGCGTTCGTGCCACAACTGGTAGTACTGCATCGGCGGGAAGTCGAGCGGCGCGGGCACGACCGTGAGCGGCAGGAAGCGCGCATAGTGGTCGGCGAAAAGGCGCGTGGTCGTGAAGACCAGGTCCGACTTGACGAGCACGTAGGGCGCGAGATTGAAGTACGGCAGCGTGACGACCACGTGGCGCTTAAGACGCTCGCGGGCGAGGTGCACGTCGATGGCGCCGCGCTGGCCCACGGAATAGGGCGTGGGCGCGAGATGCGGCGCGTTCAGGTACTGGTCGAGCGTGAGCCCGCCGCGCTTGGCGAACGGGTGCGTGTTGCTCATCAGGCAGACGATCTGGTCGACGAACAGGTTCGAGAGGTGCAGCTGCTCGGGCGGCTCGGGCCAGTTGCCGATGACGATATCGAGCTTGCCTTCCTCGAGCGCGAGTTCGTAGTCGAACGCGGGCCCGAGCGAGTGGAACTCGAGCGTGGCATTGGGCGCGGCCTGGCGAAAGCGCTCGACCACGGTCGGCACGAACAGGACGTTCAGATAGTCAGGACAGCCAATCCGGTAACAACGAATGGACGTGGCCGGATCGAAATTGTGTTGCTGGAAGCGGATGCGCTCGATCTCGCGCAGCGCGTTCTGGACAGGCTCGAGCAGGCGCAGGCCGTACTCGGTCGGCACCATGCCGGACTTGCCGCGCACCAGGAGCGGGTCGCCGGTGATGTCGCGCAGACGCCGCAGCGCCGCGCTGATTGCGGGCTGGGACTGATTGAGCTTGACGGCGGCGCGTGTCACGCTGCGCTCCATCAGAAGCGTGTGCAAGACGCGCAAGAGGTACGTGTCGATCGCCTCGCGTTGCTGACTCATGAATTCTCCGAATTATATGTTCTAGCTGATCGATGGGGCTTGGGGGTATATCGTTTTTAATATGGACAAAAAGTGGCGTCAAGCGAGGCTTACCCCGAGGGTCGCGCTGGGCGGCCCTTGCAGCGAGGCAACAGCGAATTTTGGCGGCTCGACCTTCGCAGGGCTAACGGGTATCGTCACCCCCGCACGGCGGCGCACAGCGTCTGGCCGCAGCGGCAGGCGTCAAACGGTTTTCGGACAGCAATAACGTACAACGGCGGAACCTCCATGGGCGATTCTTCTTCACGTCAGGCAACGGGTGTGCAAGATGGCAACGGTGTGCCGCGTCTTGCACTTGCCGGCATCACGAAGCAGTACCCGGCGGTGCGCGCCAATGACGACGTCACGCTCACGGTCGCGCCTGGCGAAATCCACGCCTTGCTCGGCGAGAACGGCGCGGGCAAGAGCACGCTCATGAAGATCGTCTACGGCGCCGTGCGGCCGGACGCGGGCGAGATCCGCTGGGAAGGCCAGGCTGTCGAAATCGCGAATCCGGCTGCGGCGCGCAAGCTCGGCATCGGCATGGTGTTCCAGCATTTTTCGTTGTTCGAAACGCTGACCGTTGGCGAGAACATCGCGCTTTCGCTCGACGAACCGTTCGATCTGAAAACGCTCGGCAAACGCATTCGCGAGGTGTCGGCGCAATACGGCCTCGATGTCGATCCGCAGCGTCATGTGCATAGCCTCACGGTGGGCGAGCGGCAGCGCGTGGAGATCGTGCGTTGTCTGCTGCAGAATCCGCGTCTTTTGATCATGGACGAGCCGACTTCGGTGCTCACGCCGCAAGCGGTGCGCAAGCTGTTTGGCACGCTGCGGCGTCTGGCTTCCGAGGGTTGCAGCATTCTCTATATCAGCCACAAGCTCGACGAAATCCAGGAGCTCTGCGACACGGCCACCGTGCTGCGCGGCGGAAAGGTCACCGGCCACGTCATTCCGCGCGAGGAAACGCATGCGTCGCTCGCGCGGCTGATGGTCGGGCGCGAACTGCCCGACTACACGCGGCGCGCGCACGCGCCCGGCGACGTGCTGCTCGAAGCGAAGCATCTGTCGATGCCGAGCGATGATCCCTTCGGCACGTCGCTCAGCGACGTTTCGTTCGGCGTGCATGCGGGCGAGATTCTCGGTATTGCCGGGGTCTCGGGCAACGGCCAGGCGGAATTGCTCGCGGCGCTCTCGGGCGAAGCGCAAGCAGGCCGTCACGGTGTGAGCGCCGATGCCGTCACGATTTGCGGCAAGCCTGCAGGACGTCTTTCGGCGGGCGCGCGGCGCAAGCTCGGTTTTGCGTTCGTGCCGGAGGAACGGCTTGGGCGCGGCGCGGTGCCGGCCATGTCGCTTGCCGAAAACGCCTTGCTCACGGCGCACCGCGAAGGCATGGTGCGCTCGGGGTGGCTCAAGACCGGCGCGATGCGCGCGTTCGCCGAGCGCTGCATCGGCGCGTTCGATGTGCGCTGCGGCGGCCCGGACGCGCTCGCGCAAAGCCTCTCGGGCGGCAATCTGCAGAAGTACATCGTGGGGCGCGAGATTCTCCAGGCGCCCAAGGTGCTCGTGGTCGCGCAGCCCACCTGGGGTGTGGATGTGGGCGCGGCGGCATTCATCCGTCAGCAGTTGCTCGATCTTTCGGCGCGCGGCGTGGCGATACTCGTGATCTCGGAAGAACTGGAAGAACTTTTCGACATTTGCGACCGCATTGCCGTGCTCGCGGGTGGGCGCCTTTCGCCCGCGCGTTTGACCGGAGAGACGAACGCCGAGGAAATCGGCCGCTGGATGGCGGGGCTCTTTGGCGAACGCGCCGATCGTGGAGGCGGCGGCGGCCGGCCCAACGGCGAGCCGCCCGCGCAGACCGTGGCGAACGCCTGAGGCGCGATTCATAAAAACACGCGAACGCGAATAGACCACCCGAGACCGACTACCGACTTCACCACCATGATCTTCCCGTACCGACTCGAAGCCCGCACGACGCCGTCGCGCACGGTGCGCATCGCCGTGCCGCTCATTGCCGCGCTGCTCACGCTGGTTATCGGCTTCCTGATCTTCGGCCTTGTGGGCCGCGATCCCTTGCAGGCGATGCACGCGTTCTTCATCGAACCGCTTTCGAGCGTCAACGGCTGGTCCGAACTCTTGCTCAAGGCTTCGCCGCTATGTCTGATCGCGCTCGGTCTCGCGGCGGGATATCGCGCCAACGTGTGGAACATCGGCGCGGAAGGGCAGATGGTGCTGGGCGGCATTGCGGCGAGCGGCGTGGCGATCTATTTCGATCAATCCACGGGCTGGTGGATCCTCTTCCTGATGATGTTCGCAGGCGTGCTGGGCGGCATGGCGTGGGCGGCGATTCCCGCGTGGCTCAAGAGCCGCTTCAACACCAACGAGATTCTCACGAGCCTGATGCTCACCTACGTCGCCACGCAACTGTTGATCTGGCTCGTGAGCGGTCCGTGGCGTGACCCGCAAGGCATGAATTTTCCGCTCTCCGAAATGTTCAGCGGCGACGCGCTCTATCCGACCTTCGGCGGCGACTGGCGCATTCACTGGCTGCGCGGTACGCGCCTGAACGCGTCGATCTTCCTCACGCTCGCGGCCATTCCGCTCGTGTGGCTTTTCATGCGCCGCAGCTTCGCGGGCTACCGCATGAGCGTGGGCGGTCTCGCGCCGCTTGCCGCGCGCTACGCAGGCTTCTCGGAGAAAAAGACGATCTGGACGTCGCTGCTGCTCTCAGGCGGCCTGGCGGGCCTCGCGGGCATGGGCGAGATTGCCGGCCCGATTGGCCAGCTGCAAGCGACGTGGTCGCCGGGCTACGGCTTCACGGCGATCATCGTCGTGTTCGTGGGGCGTCTGCATCCGGTCGGCATCGTGCTCGCAAGTCTATTGATGGCGCTGCTCTATCTGGGCGGCGAAGCGGTGCAGACGTCGCTGCAATTGCCGCAGGCGCTTTCCGGCGTATTTCAGGGGCTGCTGCTCTTCTGCCTGCTTGGCGCGGACCTCTTCGTGAACTATCGCGTGCGCCGCCGTCATCCGGTCGTGGCAGCGAACTGATCGACGCAATCCAGAGAACAACGAAACAGGCCACACGACATGGATATCCAGCAAGCCAGTTCGCTCGCCTCGAGCGCCGTCACCGCCGCCATCCCGCTCATGTTTGCCGGCGTGGGCGAACTCGTCACCGAAAAGTCGGGTGTGCTCAACCTCGGCGTGGAAGGCATGATGCTGATGGGCGCCGTGACAGGCTACGCGGTCACGACCATCACCGGCAATCCGTGGCTCGGCCTCGTAGCGGGCATGGCGGCGGGCGTCGTCATGTCCTTGCTGTTCGGCTTTCTCGTGCTCACCATGCTCGCCAATCAGGTCGCAACGGGCCTCTCGCTCACGATCTTCGGCGTCGGGCTTTCGGCGTATGTGGGCAAGCCGTACACCTCGGCTGCCACGTCGGCGACCATCTCGGCCTGGCCGATTCCGGGGCTTTCGCAATTGCCGGTGGTCGGACAGGCGTTCTTCAGCCTCACACCCGTCGATTACCTCGCGTTCATCATGTTCGCCGTGGTCGGCTGGTTCCTCTATCGCACGCGCGCCGGGCTCGTGCTGCGCTCGGTCGGCGAGTCGCCGCAAGTCGCGCATGCGGTGGGCTTTCCCGTGATTGGCGTGCGCTATGGCGCAACGGCCTTCGGTGGCGCGATGGCCGGGCTCGCAGGCAGCTACTACTCGGTCGTGCAACTGCATTTGTGGCAAGAGCAGATCACCGCGGGCCGCGGCTGGATCGCGCTTGCACTTGTGGTGTTCGCGACGTGGCGGCCGGGGCGTCTCTTGATTGGCGCACTGCTCTTTGGCGCGGTCACGGGCGCGCAGTTCTATGCGCAAGCCGTAGGCGTGCCGGTGCCCACGCAGTTCCTCGCCATGCTGCCGTATGTCGCGACGATCGTCGTGCTCGTGCTCATTTCACGCAACCCGAATACGATCCGCCTGAACGCGCCGGCTTCGCTCGGTAAGCCTTTCTTTGGCGCGGCATAGGTTGACTGGCTTATCTGGATTACTAACTAAAACGCTTTGACGGCTCGCAGTCTTCTCATCCACGACAGGAGATCCACGATGAAAAAAACCATCCTGACCGCTTTCGCCGTCGCCGCCACGTGCGGCACGGCGGCCCTCGCGAGCGCGGCCCAGGCCGCCGACGCGCCGGGCGTCGCGTTCGTCTATCTCGGCAATCCGGGCGATGCCGGCTGGACCTTCGCGCACGATCAGGGCTCCAAAGTCGCCGAGCAGAAGTTCGGCAACAAGATCAAGATCACGCGTGTGGAAAACGTGCCGGAATCGGCCGATTCGGAGCGCGTGTTCCGCGATCTCGCGAACAAGGGCAACAAGATCATCTTCGGCACGAGCTTCGGTTATCAGGACTTCCAGCTGAAAGTGGCGAAGGATTTCCCGGACGCCGTGTTCCTGCACGCAACGGGCTACAAGAAGGCGCCGAACTTCGGCACCTACGACGTACGCATGTATCAGGGCGCGTATCTCGCGGGCGTCGCGGCGGGCTATGCAACGAAGACCAACACGCTCGGCTTTGTCGCCTCAGTACCGATTCCCGAGGTCGTGCGCAACATCAACGCATACACGCTCGGCGCGCGCTCGGTGAATCCGAAGGTGCACACGAAGGTCATCTGGATCAACAGCTGGTTCGATCCGGGCAAGGAGAAGCAGGCCGCCGAAACGCTGATCGGCCAGGGCGCCGACGTGCTGCTGCAAAACACCGATTCGAGCGCCACGCTCGCGACCGCCGAAGAGAAGAAGGTTCACGCGTTCGGCTGGGATTCGAACATGAAGAAGTTCGGCCCGCACGCGCACCTGGGCTCGGTCGAGGCGAACTGGGGCGTGTACTACGTCGCAGCCATCCAGCAGGTGCTCGACGGCAAGTGGAAGAACGACCCTGTGTGGTGGGGCATTCCGCAAAAGGCTGTCGATCTCGGCGACGTCAACACGTCCGAGCTTTCGGCCGACGCGCAAAAGGCCGTCGCCGCGAAGCGCGAACAGATCGCGAGCGGCAAGTGGGACGTCTTCACGGGTCCGATCAAGGATCAGACGGGCGCAGTCAAGATTCCGGACGGCAAGACGCTGACCGACCCGGAACTGCAACGCCTGAACTGGTACGTCGAAGGCGTGGACGGCTCGCTGCCGAAGTAAGCATGCGTCGAGCGCACGCGCCGCCTCGCACGGCGCGGGCGCATTCTTCGTACGATTTAGACGCGCGTACGCGAAACGGCTGCGTGTAGCCTCTGAGGCTCGCGCAGCCGTTTTGCTTTCTGGCCGACCAGAAAGCGCGCCGTATCAGTCGTCGATGCGGATACCCACCTTGATCGTGACCTGCCAGTGCGAGATCTGATCGTTCTCGATCAGTCCGCGCGTTTCCACGACTTCGAACCAGTGCAGGTAACGCAGCGTCTTCGACGCGCGCGCAATCGCGCAGCGGATGGCTTCGTCGCTCGAAACCTTCGACGAGCCGGTGAGTTCGATCTGCTTGTAGACGTGGTCGCTCATGACAGTGTCTCCTCGGGAGCGCGCGCGGCGTGGGCGCGTCAATCGAGTATAGGTAACGGACCGGCACGCGAGCGCAAACATGAACTAGTCCAGCGCCGGTTATGATGGCGCCTCGCTTGAAACCGAGCATCGTGCGTGCCCCGGCAGGAACGGGCGCGCCACGCTGACAGCAGATGAAGCAGGAGACAGAAAACATGGACGAGCAGGTATTGGGTTTTTGCGGACCGGGGCTGATGGGCGCGCCGATGATCCGTCATTTGCTGCGCGCCGGACACGCTGTGCACGTGTGGAACCGTACGCCGGCGAAGGCCGAGGCGCTGATCGCCGACGGCGCGCAAGTGGCTGCGACGCCCAACGAACTGGCGCGCGAGGCCGATGTGGTGTTGCTGTGTGTCGCCGATGCCGCGGCGGTCGAGCAGGTCGTGTTCGGGGAGCAAGGGCTTTTGGCCGGCGCGCCTGGCGAGAGCGTGCGCGTGCGCCGCATCGTCGATCATTCGAGCATCCCGCCCGACGCGACGCGCAGGCTCGCAGAGCGCGCGGCGGCGTTCGGCGTGGGGTGGGTCGACGCACCGGTCTCGGGCGGCGTGGCGGGCGCGCAGAACGGCACGCTGGCGATCATGGCGGGCGGTGCAGCCGCCGACGTCGAAGCCGTCACGCCGGTCCTCGGCGCCTACGCGGCGCGCGTGACGCACATGGGCGGCATCGGCGCTGGGCAGACCACCAAGCTGTGCAATCAGGCCATCGTTACGGCCACGGTCGCCGCGATTGCCGAGGCGGTGAGCCTCGCGCGGCGCAGCGGTATCGACGCGGCCAAGCTGCCCGAGGCGCTAGCGGGTGGCTGGGCCGATTCGACGTTGCTGCGCACGTTCGTGCCGCGCATGACGCAAGACGGGCTCGAACCCATCGGTGCGCTGAAGACGTTCCAGAAAGACGTGGACACGATCGCCGCTGCGGCGGCGCAGACCGGCACGCCCATGCCCGTTTCGGGCACGGTCCAGCAATTGCTGCGTCTGGCTGCAGCCATGGGGCTCGCGCAGGCCGATTTTTCCAGCTTCGTCGACGTGTTGCAGACGTCACGCACCGGCGAAGCCTGAGCCGCGCAAGTATCGGCAAGTATCGGCAGGTCTCTGCAGGCGATGCGTCCCCTGTTGTCACGGCCGTAACCGGCGCGCACGCCTGCCTTCACATTCCTCACTTCTCGCCATGGCATGCTAGTGCAGGGCAGGGTCGCTTGCGCCCATGCGATCCGTACCGATTTCGCGCAGCGAGTTCAGTGCCCTGCGAGCCGCCCGCGCGGCTGGAACTCGCGCGCGAAGTGGCATAACCTGCTAAAATTACAGGTTTTTCGTCGATCTACTTACCGGGACGCGCTGTGCTCTCTACCGCCAACATCACCATGCAATTCGGGCCGAAGCCCTTGTTCGAGAACATCTCGGTCAAATTCGGCGAAGGCAACCGCTATGGCCTGATCGGCGCGAACGGTTGCGGCAAGTCCACGTTCATGAAGATCCTCGGCGGCGACCTCGAGCAGAGCTCGGGCAACGTCATCCTCGAGCCGAACGTGCGTCTGGGCAAGCTGCGCCAGGATCAGTTCGCCTACGAAGACGTGCGCGTCCTCGACGTCGTGATGATGGGCCACACCGAAATGTGGGCCGCGATGACCGAGCGCGACGCGATCTACGCGAACCCCGAAGCCACCGACGACGACTACATGCACGCCGCCGAACTCGAAGCGAAGTTCGCCGAGTACGACGGCTACACGGCCGAAGCGCGCGCCGGCGAGCTGCTGCTGGGCATCGGCATCGGCACGGAATTCCACAGCGGCCCGATGAGCGGCGTGGCGCCGGGCTGGAAGCTGCGTGTGCTGCTCGCGCAGGCGCTGTTCTCGAAGCCTGATGTCCTGCTGCTCGACGAACCGACCAACAACCTCGACATCAACTCGATCCGCTGGCTGGAAGATGTGCTCAACGAGTACAACTCGACGATGATCATCATCTCCCACGATCGACACTTCCTGAACCAGGTCTGCACGCACATGGCGGACATGGACTACGGCACGCTGAAGGTCTGGCCGGGCAACTACGACGACTACATGCTGGCGTCGACGCAGGCGCGCGAGCGTCAGCAAGCGGCCAACCAGAAGGCCAAGGAACGTGTGGCCGATCTCCAGGACTTCGTGCGCCGCTTCTCGGCGAACAAGTCGAAGGCGCGTCAGGCAACCAGCCGTCTGAAGATGATCGACAAGATCAAGATCGAGGACTTCAAGCCTTCGTCGCGCCAGAACCCGTTCATCCGCTTCGAGTTCGAGAAGAAGCTGCACAACATCGTCGTGGTCGCGGAAGAGATCACGAAGACGTACGAGCGCCGCATCTTCAACAAGCTCAGCATCAGCGTGCAGCCGGGCGAGCGTATCGCGATCATCGGCGAGAACGGCGCGGGCAAGACCACGCTGCTGCGCTCGCTGCTCGGCAACCTGGCCGTCGATAACGGCTCGGTGAAGTGGGCCGAAAACGCGAACGTGGGCTACATGCCGCAGGACACGTACGAAGAGTTCCCGGCCGACGTCACGCTGATGGACTGGATCGACCAGTACCGTCAGGAAGGCGACGACGAGCAGTCGGTGCGCGGCACGCTGGGCCGCCTGTTGTTCAACGCCGACGACATCAGGAAGTCGGTGAAGGTGCTGTCGGGCGGTGAGAAGGGCCGCATGATCTGGGGCAAGCTGATGCTCGGCCGCCACAACGTGCTGCTCATGGACGAGCCCACGAACCACATGGACATGGAATCGATCGAGTCGCTGCAGATCGCGCTCGAGAAGTTCGAAGGCACGCTCGTTTTCGTGTCGCACGACCGCGAGTTCGTGAACGGTCTTGCCAACCGCATCATCGAGGTGAAAACCGATGGCACGGTCAAGGACTACAGCGGCAACTACGAGGACTTCCTCGTGAGCCAGGGCCTGCAATGAGGTCCGATCGCTGATCGAGGCGGTCAAAGCTTGAAATGAAAACGGGCGGCGCGCGAGCGTCGCCCGTTTTGTCTTCTGGGTGCCGAATTGTGCTCGCTTGCAGCCTTGTGCCCCCGAGCTTTCCGTTTGCGTCAACCACGCTAGAATGCGGAATCGCCGCGGCTCAGCCGCGAATGCGCGTGAACAAACACACGGAGACAAGGAGCACCGCCCATGAACAACTACACGCAGTTCTACATCAACGGCCAATGGGTCGCCCCGCATGGCAAGGGCACGATCGACGTGATCGACTCGGGCACCGAGGCGGTGATGGGCCGCATCCCTGAGGGCATCGAAGCGGACGCCGAAGCCGCCGTTGCCGCCGCGCGCGCCGCCTTCGACGGCTGGGCCGCGACGCCCGCCGCCGAGCGCGGGGCGTTTCTGCAGAAAATTGCCGACAACCTCAAAGCCCGCACCGACGAACTCGCGCAACTGATCGCAGGTGAAGTGGGCATGCCGCTCAAGCTGGCGCGCGCCATCCAGGTGGGCGGCCCGGTCTACAACTGGGGCGCCTATGCGCAACTCGCGAGCGAGTTCCAGTACGAAGAACGCGTGGGTAACTCTCTCGTCGTCCGCGAGCCGGTGGGCGTCGTCGCGGCCATCACGCCGTGGAACTATCCGCTCAACCAGATCACGCTCAAGGTTGCCGCCGCGCTCGCCGCGGGCTGCACCGTCGTGCTCAAGCCTTCCGAGGTCGCACCGCTCAACGCATTCGTGCTCGCCGAGGCGATCCACGAAGCGGGCCTGCCCGCGGGCGTATTCAACCTCGTGACAGGCTATGGCCCGGTGGTGGGCGAGGTGCTCGCGCGCCATGCGGACGTCGACATGGTGTCGTTTACCGGCTCGACGCGCGCGGGCAAGCGCGTGTCGGAAGTCGCGTCGGCCACGGTCAAGCGCGTCGCACTGGAGCTGGGCGGCAAGTCGGCCTCCGTCGTGCTCGACGACGCCGACTTCGCGGCCGCCGTGAAGGGCACGGTGGGCGCGTGCTTCCTGAACTCGGGGCAGACCTGCTCGGCGCACACGCGCATGATCGTGCCGGAGTCGCGCTACGAAGAGGCTCGCGATCTCGCGAAGCAGGCCGCCGAGGCGTTCAAGGTGGGCGATCCGCGCGACGAAAAGGCGAAGCTCGGCCCGCTCGCCTCGAAGGTGCAGCAGGAGCGCGTGCTGCACTACATCGAGCGCGGCATGGCAGACGGCGCCGAGCTTGTGACGGGCGGCCCTGGCATGCCGGAAGGCGTGACGCAGGGCTTCTTCGTGAAGCCGACCGTGTTTGGACGCGTGCCGCGCGACGCGGCTATCGCACAGGAAGAAATCTTCGGCCCGGTGCTCACTATCCTCACGGCGAAGGACGAAGACGATGCCGTGGCGATCGCCAACGACTCGCTTTACGGCCTCGGCGGCGCAGTCTGGGCCGGCAGCGACGAGCGCGCGATGCGCGTGGCGCGCCGCATCCGCACGGGGCAGATCGACATCAACGGCGGCGCCTGGAACATGGCCGCGCCTTTCGGCGGCTTCAAGCAGTCGGGACACGGCCGTGAGAACGGCGCGTACGGCCTCGAGGAGTACCTGGAATACAAGTCGATGCAATTCAAGGTGCCGAAGGGCTGATGAGGCATCTCGTCGCGCGCTATCGCAAATCTTTTAATGCGACGTGTTGATGCAAATCATAAACGCGGACTTCTTTACAGATGTCCGCGTTTTTGTTTGATGCACGTCAATGTCATATGTGGGGTACGCGCGACCATAAGCGCTTTGTCATCGACAGAGCACAACATGTTTCCTGGACACTCCTTCGCTCCGCTCCAGATTCGCGGTCGTCAACTCCTGCCCGTCGTGCAGGGCGGCATGGGTGTCGGCATCTCGGCACACCGGCTCGCTGGCAGCGTCGCGCGTGAAGGCGCGCTCGGCACGATCGCGAGCATCGACCTGCGCCATCATCACAGCGATCTCATGGACATGTGCCGCGCGGACCCGCAGCACGAAACGCTCGCTCGCGCGAACCTCATCGCGCTGGGCCGCGAGATCGCGGCGGCACGCAAGCTTGCAGGCGGCAACGGCATGATCGCCGTGAACGTCATGAAGGCGGTGAACGCCCATGCCGACTATGTGCGCGCCGCCTGTGAGCATGGCGCCGACGCCATCGTCATGGGCGCGGGCTTGCCGCTCGATCTGCCCGACCTCACGGCGGGCGTGGATATCGCGCTCGTACCGATCCTGTCCGACGCGCGTGGCGTCGCGCTCGTGCTCAAAAAGTGGATGAAGAAGGGCCGCCTGCCCGACGCCATCGTGATCGAGCATCCTGCCTACGCGGGCGGCCACCTCGGCGTGACCGACATCGCCGATATGGGCAACGAGCGCTTCGCATTCACGCGGATCTTCGAGGAACTCGAAGGCGTCTACGCCACGCTCGGCATTACGCGGCAAGACGTGCCGCTCGTCGTGGCGGGCGGCGTCAATAGCCACGAGGCCGTGCGCAAATGGCTCGAAGCAGGTGCGAACGGTGTGCAGGTCGGTACGCCGTTCGCAGTGACCGAGGAGGGCGACGCCCACCCCGACTTCAAGCGCGTGCTCGCCGAAGCGAAGCCCGAAGACATCGTCGAGTTCGTGAGCGTGACGGGCCTGCCGGCACGCGCGGTGAAAACGCCGTGGCTCGAACGTTACCTGCGCAACGAATCGCGTATCCGCACCAAGATCGGCTCGCTCAAGCTTGCCTGCCCAACCGGGCTCGAATGCCTTTCGGCCTGTGGGCTGCGCGATGGTATCGAAAAGTTCGGCCACTTCTGCATCGACACGCGCCTTGCTGCGGCGTTGCGTGGCGACGTCGCGAACGGCTTGTTCTTCCGCGGCCGCGAAGCGTTGCCGTTCGGCAATGCGATCCGCAGTGTCCGCGACCTGCTGGAGTTGCTGCTGACCGGTGCCGCGCGACCTGCAGTCGCACAGCGCGCAGCCTTCGCACTGGCTTGATAAGCATCAAAACTGCTTCGGACCCCGTCTCTGACAATCTGTAGGCCTCTGACAGGCTATATCGACAGACACGGGGATTTACGATGCAAAAAGCAATTAAAAAGATTGCAGCAACCTCTGCGCTCATGTTGGGCGCAGTCTTTTTCGCAGCGCCGGCCAGCGCAGCCGGCTCGCCCGATTCGGGTATTTACGCGGGGGACTGGCTGGTGCGCTTGCGCGCGATCGAGATCGCGCCGGAAGCGCGCGGCAACGGTACGCTCGGCGCGATTGGCGCGGACGTGAACAACGCCATCGTGCCCGAAGTCGACTTCACCTACATGGCGACCAACAACATCGGCGTCGAGCTGATTCTCGGCACGTCGCGCAACCAGGTGACGTCGAACATCGGTGCACTCGGCGGAGTGGGCGTGCTGCCGCCTACGCTGCTGCTGCAATATCACTTCAATAACGCGGGCAAGGTGCGGCCGTACGTGGGAGCGGGCATCAACTACACGCTGTTCTACAACAACGGGCTGCACGCAGGCGGGCAGTCGGTTTCGATTGACAATCACAGCTGGGGTCCGGCGCTGCAGTTCGGCATCGACTTCCAGGTGACGAAGCGCATCTTCGTGAACGCGGATATCAAGAAGATCTGGATGCACACCGACGCGTCGCTGGCTGGCACGCCTCTCGGCACGCTGCATATCGATCCACTCGTGGTGGGTCTGGGCGTTGGCATGAAGTTCTGATCGCCTTGCCACCGCTTTTCGAACGCCGGCTTGCCCGGCGTTTTTTACTTCAGGCGCGGTCTTTCTGAAAGCGCATGGCGGTTCCTTCGCGCTCGATGCGTTCCCACACGGCGCGCTTTTCCTCGTCGCTCAGGAAAACCCAGTTGGAGACTTCCACGGCGGTGCGCCCGCAGCCTTTGCAGACGTCGTCGAAGAGGGTCGAGCAGACGCCGATACACGGGCTGTCGGGGAGGTCGTGGAGATTGGATGCCATTGAAGAGCCTTGGGGCGTGGCCGGGCGTCGCGCGCGCCGGCTTTGGTACGAAACGCCGCTATGTTAACCGATACGGAGCCGGGCGGCCGCCCGCGCCCTTGGACGTGCCGGGGCGATGCGCGATGGATCGGCCATGCAACTGCAAGCCGATAGCAAGGTGAGGCGCGGCGCTGCACCCCGACGGGAGCAGGCCGTCGCGCGCATGCGCCATCCGCGCGGTTTTTTGTGGACACAGCCCGTGAAACGGCTAAAATTGCGCGCGATTTACCGTCCGCGCGCGGCTCGCCTTGTTTCCATGGCCCATGTTCCGTTTGCGCGACACGCCCGCGTTTTATTTCTTGCCGGGCGGGTTTGATGGTAGGTTTTGGGGAAGTCAGGGGAGCCGTGCACAGGTGACACGAAGCGCGGCACGAAGCGAGGCAGGCAGCCGGCAAGAGCCGGTCAGGATCGGAGAACGGGATGAAGAAAGGGGTTGTGGCGCAACTGGCCGTGCTCGCACTGTGCGCGGCGCCGTGGATGACGTCGGTGGCGAAGGACACGCAACTGAACGTGTACAACTGGTCCGATTACATCGCCAAGGACACGATTCCGAACTTCACGAAGCAGACCGGCGTTCAGGTCAAGTACGACAACTACGACAGCGACGACACGCTCCAGGCCAAGCTGCTCGCCGGTAACTCGGGCTACGACATCGTCGTGCCGACCAGCAACTACGCGGGCAAGCAGATCGCCGCCGGCATTTTCGCGCCGCTCGACAAGTCGAAGATCCCCAACCTCAAGTATCTCGATCCGCAGCTGATGGCGCTCGTCGCCGGCGCGGATCCGGGCAACAAGTACGCGGTGCCCTGGGCCTACGGCACGACCGGTCTCGCCTACAACGTCACGAAGGCGCAGCAGATCCTCGGCAAGAACGTGCCGCTCGACAACTGGGACATCCTCTTCAAGCCCGAGAACATCTCGAAGCTGAAGGCATGCGGCGTGTCCGTGCTCGACGCGCCGGACCAGATGTTCGCGGCTGCGCTGCACTACATCGGCAAGGACCCTCTCTCGACGAATCCGGACGACTATCGCGCCGCGCTCGCGATGATGAAGAAGATCCGTCCGTACATCACGCAGTTCAACTCGTCGGGCTACATCAACGACCTCGTGGGCGGCGACATCTGCTTCGCGTACGGCTGGTCGGGCGACGTCGTGATCGCCAAGCACCGCGCCATCGACGCGAAGAAGCCCTACAAGATCGAGTACTACATCCCGAAGGGCGGCGCGCCGATCTGGTTTGACGTGATGACCATCCCGAAGGATGCGCAGCACAAGGAAGCGGCGCACGAGTGGATCAACTACATCGAGACGCCGCAAGTCCACGCAGCGATCACGAACGCTGTCTACTACCCGAGCGCGAACGCGGAAGCACGCAAGTACGTGGACAAGGACATCGCCAACGACCCGGCCGTCTACCCGTCGCCCGAAGTCCTGAAGACGCTGTTCCTGCTCAAGCCGCTGCCGCCTGAGATCCAGCGCCTGCAGACGCGTCTGTGGACCGAGTTCAAGTCGGGCCGCTGACGCGGTCGGTGCCGCGGTTGAAAACCGTTCGCGTTTTACCCCGAGCCCTCGGCACGATGCCGGGGGCTTTGTTCGTCAACCCCGTCCAGCATTTACGCAGAAACAGGCAGGGCAGAGAGAATCATGAGTGACCAGTCGAGCGCGCCGGCATCCGCCGGTTCGCTGCCTTCGGGCTTCACCGCGGCAGATTCGGCCGCGGACAACTTCGTGCAGATCGTCGATGTCGTCAAGAAGTTCGGCGAGACGACCGCAGTCAAGGGCGTCAATCTGTCGGTAAAGAAGGGCGAACTGTTCGCGCTGCTTGGCAGCTCGGGCTGCGGCAAGTCCACCTTGTTGCGCATGCTCGCGGGTCTCGAAACCGTGACGTCGGGCAAGATCCTGATCGACGGCGAAGACCTCGCCTCGATGCCGCCGTATCGCCGGCCGGTCAACATGATGTTCCAGTCGTACGCGCTCTTTCCGCATATGACGGTCGAGTCGAATGTGGGCTTCGGGCTGCGCCAGGAAGGTGTGAAGAAGGGCGAACTGAAGGACCGAGTGGCCAACGCGCTCGAACTCGTGCAAATGACGCGCTTCGCCAAGCGCAAGCCGCACCAGCTTTCGGGCGGGCAGCAGCAGCGCGTGGCGCTCGCGCGCTCGCTCGTGAAGCGTCCGAAGCTGCTCCTGCTCGACGAACCGATGTCGGCGCTCGACAAGCAGATTCGCCAGCGCACGCAAATCGAACTCGTCAACATTCTCGACAAGGTCGGCGTCACCTGCATCATGGTCACGCACGACCAGGAAGAAGCGATGACGATGGCCGGGCGCCTCGCCGTGATGAGCGAAGGCGAGATCGTCCAGCTCGGCACGCCGAACCAGGTCTACGAATTCCCGAACAGCCGCTTCTCGGCGGAGTTCATTGGCTCGACCAATCTCTTCGACGGCAGCGTGGTGGAGGACGAGCCCGATCACGTATTCGTCGAGTGTCCGGAGCTGCCGGTGCGTCTTTACGTGAACCACGGCATCACCGGGCCGCTGGGCATGCCGGTGACGATCTCGGTGCGCCCCGAGCGCATCGCGCTCACGCGCAAGCCGCCCGAGGGCGTGTTCAACTGGGGCAAGGGCGTGGTCAAGAACATTGCCTACATGGGCGGCTACTCGCTCTATCACGTCAAGCTCGACTCGGGCAAAACGGTGATCGCCAACATGTCGAGCCTCGCGCTCTCCGAGATCGACTCGCCCACGTGGGAAGACGAAGTCTATGTGCGCTGGAGCGCTTCGGCCGGCGTGGTGCTGACCTCATGAGCACGACGACTTTCCGGAACATCCTGAACTGGCCGGCGAAGCGCTTCAATCTGACCGGCCGCACGGCCGTCGTGGCCGGCCCGTTCATCTGGCTGCTGCTGTTCTTCCTCGTGCCGTTCATCCTGGTGGTGAAGATCAGCTTCGCCGACCAGCAGCTCGGCATTCCGCCGTACACGGAGCTGACTTCGTTCGCCGATGGCGTATGGCATATCGCGCTCGATTTTTCGCACTACGCGTTTCTGTTTCAGGACAGCCTGTACTTCGCGACCTACGTGAATTCGGTGGTCGTGGCGGCGATTTCGACGCTGCTGTGTCTCATCATCGGCTATCCGATGGCGTATTACATCGCGCGCTCGAATCCGGCCTCGCGCAACATTCTCATGATGGCCGTGATGCTGCCGTTCTGGACGTCGTTCCTGATCCGCGTGTACGCGTGGATCGGCATTCTGAAGAACAACGGACTGCTGAACAATTTCCTGATGTCGATCGGCATCATTCATTCGCCCATCGAGCTTTATCACACGAACACGGCCGTTTATATCGGCATGGTGTATTCGTATCTGCCGTTTCTCGTGATGCCGCTCTACGCGCACCTCGTGAAGATGGACCTCACGCTGCTCGAAGCCGCCTACGACCTTGGCGCGAAGCCGTGGCGCGCGTTCGTGGAAATCACGCTGCCGCTCTCGAAGAACGGGATCATCGCGGGCTGCCTGCTGGTGTTCATTCCGGCGGTGGGCGAGTACGTGATTCCTGAGCTGCTTGGCGGTGCGAATACGCTGATGATCGGCCGTGTCATGTGGAACGAGTTCTTCGACAACGCCGACTGGCCGATGGCCTCCGCCGTGACCTGCGCAATGGTGCTGCTGCTGCTCGTGCCGATGGCGCTTTTCCAGCACTACCAGGCGAAGGAACTGGAGGGCCGCGGTAAATGAAACCGAATCGCGTACTGCAATTCATCGCGCTCGGCCTCGGCTTCGCGTTCCTCTATATCCCGATCCTGAGCCTGATCGTCTACTCGTTCAACGAGTCGCAACTCGTGACCGTGTGGACGCGCTTTTCCACACGCTGGTACCAGGCGCTCATCACCGACGATGAACTCATCACTGCCGCATGGCTCTCGCTGCGCATCGGGCTGATGACCGCGTTCGCCTCGGTGCTCATCGGCACGTGGGCGGGCTTCGTGCTTGCGCGCATGGGGCGATTTCGCGGCTTTACGCTCTTCTCGGGCATGATCAACGCGCCGCTCGTGATTCCCGAGGTGATCCAGGGCATTTCCCTGCTGCTGCTGTTCGTGGAAATGGGCAAGCTGATCGGCTGGCCCGCGGGGCGCGGCGTGTTCACGATCTGGATCGGCCACGTCATGCTGTGCATTTCGTATGTCGCCATCATCGTGCAGTCGCGCGTGCGAGAGTTGAACCCGTCGCTCGAAGAGGCCGCGCTCGACCTGGGCGCGACGCCGTTCAGGGTGTTCTTCCAGATCACGCTGCCGCTCATCTCGCAGGCGCTTGCTGCGGGCTGGCTGCTCTCGTTCACGCTCTCGATCGACGATCTGGTGCTCTCGGCGTTCCTTTCGGGACCGGGTTCGACCACGTTGCCGCTCGTCGTGTTCTCGCGCGTGCGCCTTGGCCTGAATCCGGAGATGAACGCGCTCGCGACGCTGTTCATCGCGGTCGTGACGGTGGGTGTGATCGCCGGCAACTACTTCATGCAACGCGCGGAGCGCAAGCGCATGGCAATGGCGGTTTGAGCGCCACCGCGCTTCGAAGCGCATGCAAAAACGGCGCGCGGGCAGGCATGTCCGCGCGCCGTTTGCTTTTGGGCGTTTAAGCGCTACAGCCGATAGCCCATGCGAAACCCGCCCCAATGGCGCCCGTTCACGAAGATCGGCGCGGAGGCGTCTTTCATCATCACGAAGGTGCCGCCGCCCATGTCGCGACGGTAGGTCTGCAGCAGGAACGGCTTGGTGTGCGAGCCGGCGGCGCGGCCCGCGCGGTCGTTGAAAATGCGATGGTTGCGGCAGTTCGCGGCGTTCCACACCGGGTCGGCGCCCTGCGGATGCGAGAACTTGCGATTGTGCGTCGGAATATAGCCGCGCGGATCGATCGCCACGCAGAAGGCGACGCGTTCGTCGAACGCGAGCAGCGGCTCGAGGATCGCGGGCAGCACGCGGTCGGTGAAGGCCGTGAAGCGCGTCATATGCTGCTGCGGGTTCGTGTTCGGCACCGGCGCATAGACGCTGTCGAACAGATCCGCTTCGCCGATCTCGCCGCGCGCGAGCGCGCCCTCGAACAGCTTGCTGACCTGCGCGGCGCTGCGTTGCACGGTCTCGATGAAGCGCGTGTCGTCGGTCTCCACGCCCGTGGCGGCGGTAAGCTCGATGAGCGTTTCCGAGACCTCGAGCAGCTTCCCGAGCTGATCCTTGGCCTGCACGAAGTTGCGGCCCGAATCTTCGACGCCCGCGACCATCTCACCCACCTGGCTTTCGAGCCCGTCGCATTTCGTCTCGATCTCCCCCGTGAGCTGGGCGATCTGGCCCGCGTGCTCGTCGAGCTGCATGATCGCCTGGCCGGTGCTGTGCACGGCCTCGCCGATGGTGTGCGTGCCCTCGCGCACGCGATGCGCGCGTTCGGTGTTGGCGGTGCCCTCGGCGATGAGCTGTTCGGTCTGCTGCGTGAGCTGCCCGAGCGTTTGCTCGATCTGGCCGGTGGCCTGTGCCGTCTTGGCGGAGAGGTTCTTCACCTCCGCCGCGACCACGGCGAAGCTCTTGCCCGACTCGCCCGCGCGCGCCGCCTCGATGGCCGCGTTGAGCGCGAGAAGCTGGGTTTGCCGCGCGATCAGGGAGATTTCCTCGGAGACCTTCGAAACATGTGCAAGCGCGCTCTTGAGCGCCCGGATTTGCGTCTCGATGACGGTGACGCTCTCCACGAGACCGTGAATGTCGGCGAGCGACCCCTCGATGGTCTGCTGTGACTGCTGCACGGTAGCGGCGGTGCCGGTGCTCAGCTCGCGCATGGCGCGCGCCGCAGTCGCGATCTGATGATTGCCGGCGAGGGTGTGGGCCGCCGACTCGCGCAGGGCGTGGCACACGTCGGTCTGACGCTGCACGCGCGCGGCGACCTCGTCGACGTGGCCCGCCACGTCGCAGATCTCGATACCGAGCCTGCCGGCATGTGCGGCAATGTCGCCCACGACGCCGGCGGATTTTCCCGCGCGGCGGCGACCGCGCAGGCCCAGCAAACGCAAAGGTGTCATCGGGTGTCTCCTTGCCCGTGCGGAATGACTACTGCGGGGATACCGCGTGCCCGGTCGTCAGCAGGTCCGATCGCCGGGCTTTCTGAACTTGTTAACGGCCTGTAATACGGGCACTTGAGCGCAGTGGAGGCGCCTGGCGCTATGATCGGGAACTCGGGCGCTCCGAAAGCCGGTGATGGGGAGCGGAGGGGCGTCGCGATGGGAGCAAGATGATAGAAGCGATGATCGGAGCAGTGATGGGCGGGAGCGCGCCGCTCGCGCTCTGGCAGCAGTTGATCCAGCTCTGGGAGCTGATCGTGATGGTGTTGCGCTTCCTCTGGGAGCTGTTGAAGCTCCTTGGCGGCGGCGGTTGAACGACAAAAGGGCAGACGATGATCGACGATTCCACCCGGCGTTTCACCGACCGGGTCGCAGACTACGTGAAATTCCGGCCGACCTATCCGCGCGAAGTGGCGACCTTCGTGCACGTGGAGTGCGGCATCGCGCCGGGCGCGCCCGTGGCCGACATCGGCGCGGGGACGGGCCTCTCCACGAAACTCTTTCTCGACGCGGGCCACCCGGTTACGGCCGTGGAGCCGAACGCAGCCATGCGCGCGGCGGCCGACGACCTGCTAGGCGGCTACAAGGGCTATCGCAGCGTGGCGGGCACGGCGGAGGCGACTACGCTCGAAGCCGCGAGCGTGGACCTCGTGAGCGCCGCGCAGGCGTTTCACTGGTTCCACAAGACCGACACGCAGCGCGAGTTCGCGCGCATCCTGAAGCCGCGCGGCAAGATCGTGCTGTTCTGGAACAGCCGCCTGCTCGAGGGCTCGGCGTTTCTTGCGGGCTACGAAGCGCTCCTGCAGCGTTTTTGCCCCGACTACGCGCGCGTGGCTGAAACCTATCCGGACGCGGCCGCGATGGCCGACTGGTTCGGCGACGGCTTCGAGCACCAGACGGTGTTCCCGAATGCGCAATTGCTCGACTTCGATGGCCTGCGCGGACGGCTGATGTCGTCGTCGTACGCGCCGCGCGCGGGCGATGAACGCCACGAGCCGATGCTTGCTGCGCTGCGCGAACTATTCGAGGCGACGCAAAAGGACGGCACCGTGAACTTCGCCTACGAAACGCGCGTGTACGCCGGGCGGCCGCAGCGCGCCTGACATGTCTAGCGCTCGAACGCGTAGTCGGCGGTACGCACGCGGCGCGTCCTGCGGCGGAACATGAAGGTGAAGCCGGGCCACAGCGCGGTGTTCTTGCCCGCCCGCGTGAGGTAGTAGCTGCGGCAGCCCGACTGCCATACGGTGCGCGCGAAACGCGCTTGCAGGCGCGCGTTCCACCTTTGCTGCGCTTCGGCGCGAACGTCCATCGTGCGGGCGCCCGAGCGCCGCAGCGCTCGGATGCAGGCCGCGATATAGGCGATATGCGACTCGATCATGTAGATCATCGAGTTGTGCCCGAGCGCCGTGTTCGGCCCGACCATGAAGAAGAAGTTCGGGAAGCCCGCGACGCTCGCGCCGAGGTAAGCCTCGGGGCCGTCGCGCCGCCACGTCTCGCCGAGGTCCTGGCCGGCGAGGCCCGTCACCTGAAAGGGCGCGTCCACGTCGTTGACCTGAAATCCGGTGCCGCAGACGATCGCGTCATAAGGCCGATGCGTGCCGTCGGCCGTGACGATGCCATCGGCGACGACTTCGCGGATCGCGTCGGTCACCAGCTCGACGTTAGGCTGCGCGAGGGCAGGGTAGTAGTCGCTCGAGAGCAGCACGCGCTTGCAGCCCAGCATATAGTCGGGCGTGAGGCGCGTGCGCAGTTCGGTGTCCTTGACTTTGTGCGCGAGATAGCTGAGTGCGAACTTCGTCGGCGCCTTGAGCAGGCGCGGCTCCACCGCGAAGCCGAGCGCACGCGATTCGTGTTGCCAGTAAATGGCGGCGCGCGCCACGCGTTGCGCGAGGGGCAGGTGCCGGTAAATCCAGCGCCAGCGCTCGCTGATGGCGCGATCGCGCCGCGGCATGATCCACGGCGGCGTACGCTGAAACACCGTGAGCTGCGCCGCGCGCGGCTGGATGTGCGGCACGAACTGGATCGCGCTTGCCCCCGTGCCGATCACGGCGATGCGCTTGCCTTCGAGCGCATAGTCATGGTCCCAGCGCGCCGAGTGAAAGAGCTTGCCTTCGAAGCGCTCGATACCCGCGATATGTGGCAGCGCCGGACGCGAGAGCGGGCCGTTCGCGGCGATCACGATATCGGCTTCGATCGTCTTGACCGCACCGTCTCGTTCGATCTCCACCTGCCAGCAGCCACGCGCTTCAACGAAGCGCGCTGCGCGTACACGCGAGCGGTATTCGATGAAGCGCTCGACGTCGTACTTGTGAGCACAGTGGCGCAGATAGTCGAGAATTTCGTGCTGCGGCGCGAAGGTGCGCGTCCACGCCGGATTCGGCTCGAACGAAAACGAGTAGAGGTGCGAAGGAATATCGCAAGCGGCGCCCGGATAGGCGTTGTCGCGCCAGGTGCCGCCGAGGCTTGCGGCCGCCTCATAGATCGTGAACGATTCCACGCCCATGCGGCGCAGCCGGATCGCCATGCCGATGCCGGAAAAGCCGCTGCCAATGATGGCGATGCGCAGCGCGCCCCCGTTGCCGAGCGCTTTCGTTGCCATGTATGCGTCCGCCGTTACGTGTGATGTGTTGTTTCGGGCCGATGCAAAACGGGCTCCGTGAAGGAGCCCGTTGTTGCTTTAGCGCGTGCGCTGGGGAAGCCTCAGGCGTTCAGGAGTTGTTCCAGTCGTCCGAGCTGTCGTTGCTGCCCATATCGACACCGCCACCACCCGAGCCGTCGTCCCAGTCATTCGAGCCCTGGCCGAAGTCGAGGCCGCCGCCATTGCCGTTGCCATCGCGCTGAACGCGGCGGCCATCTTCGTCGACGAACACGTCGCGCTCGATCACGCGGTCGCGGCCATGGTTCAGCGCTTCGCCGAGCAGCACGCCCGTGAGCAGGCCACCCATGCCGCCCATTCCGCCGCCGCCTTGCTGCACGATGACCTGCGGCGGTTGCTGCGGCGGCGCAGGCGGATACTGCGGCTGACGCCCGAACGCAGCGTCGGCTTCGCGCGCGTAGGAGGAGTTGCTGCCGTAGTCCGGCGCGGCAGGCTGCGCATTCGGATCGGGGCGGCCTTCGGCGCGCGCCTTGAGGCTTGCGAACTGGCGTTCGAGATCTTCGATCTCATACGGCGGCCGCGGATTCGCGCTGTTCGAGAGTGTTTCCACGAGGGTGCGCAACTGCGCTTCGAGCCCTTCGACTTCCTTTTCGAGCACTTCGTGGCCGGGCGCGGTCGAGAGCTTCACGTCGAGCTTGAGCGAGCGCACGCCGTTGAGCAACTCGGTGGCGCGCTTGAGCTGGTCGCGGCGGTCGTCGCCGGCCTTGGCGTCTTCGGTGGACTTCGCGCGGCGCAGCGTCCAGCGCAGCACGAGCACAATGCCGACCAGCAAGATGGCGATACCAATCCACATGCCCATACCAGGACCTCGCTTCTGTGGTGCAGCGACTTGCTGCTGTGCGAACGGATTATCCGCGCTGCTCGTCTTCACAGCGCCGGCGCGTGAGGCGTCGGAACGGATCTTCGCTTCCACCTGCGCGAAACGCTGCGGCTGGGTGAAGCGGATTTGCGGATCGAGCGACTTCGCCTGCTCGACCTGCGCGAGCGCGTCGCTGTAACGGCCTTCGCGGTCGAGCACCTGGGCGTAGAGATAGTGCGCGCGAGCGTTGTCCGGATGCGCCTGCAGGACTTCGGTCAGGCCGGAGTCGGCGCGCTGCCAGTCGCCCTGGGACATCGCGGATTCGATCTGCTGCACGCTCGGCACGGCGAACGCAACGCCGCCTGTGAAGGCGAGCGACGCGACAGCGATGCTGGCAGCGGCAAGAAACTTTTTCATGTTGCAGGCCGGGCGGATTGACGCCCGTCTCCATGGCATTCGATTCGAGGATGCGGCGCCCTCGGGCGCCTGCCGACTATGCCGTCAGCACGGCCCATGCCGCGCCGCATCCAGCACGCCGGCGCGTTTTACTGCGCCGGGGTGTTCATCTGCTTCTTCAGCGCCTCGAGGCGCTCGTCGACCGACGGCCCCTTGTTGAGCGCCGCGAGCTTGTCGTCGAGCGCCTTGCCGCTCGACTGGTCCGACGAATTCAGACGGGCGTCCGAGCGCGCGTTCGAGAGCGCGACCTTTTCCTCCAGCTTCTGGAAGTCGCCATCGAGATTCTTCCCGCCGATGCCGCCCAGCGCCGTGGCCGCGACATCCTTCGCCTGGGCGATCTGCTGCTTCGCCTGCAGGATGTTCGAGCGTGCGTTCAGGTCGTTGCGGCGCTGGCGCATGTCGTCGATCTGCTGCTTCAGTTGATCGACCGACGGTTCGAGCTTTGCGAGTTCGCCCGCGAGCGCGTCGCGTTCGGCTTCGGCGGTTTGCTGCGCGCCGAGCGCTTCGCGTGCAAGTGCCTCGTCGCCCGATTGCAGTGCGCGCTTCGCGCCGTCTTCGTACTTCTTCGCCTTGTCGGCGGCCACGTCGCGCTTGCTTTGCTGCGTCGCGACCTGCGCCTGAATCTCGACGAGCGAGTTCTCCGCGCGGGCGATGCTGTCGTCGAGCTCACGCACGATCTGGCGCGCGTCGCGCGACGGGTCCTGCACCGAGTCGGCCGCGTCGTTGAGCAGGCCCTTGACGGTGCGCGAGATGGAGTCGAAAAGCGACATGAATTCCTCCAGTGAATTGAGATCGGCCATGGTGGGCCGAGGTGCGTGCATGCGGTTTGGACTCACGCGCCAGCCGGCTGACGAAAAGCTGATCCATCTGCCAGCTTACGCCGCTTTGCGCCTGGCGCGCATGCCCCGCGAAAATCGGGGCGAGTGCGGCAATTGCAATAGCGTGAATGCGTTTTCTTGCAGGCGTGTGTTCCTCGGGACGAGGCCTGACTGTGCGGCTCGAAGCCCCGCTGCAGGCGGGCCCCGCCATCGATCGCGGATATTACACCACGGCCCGTCTTAAAAGGGACTTAAAGGAATAGCGCGCACGCAGCCCGCCAAGCGCGTGTTTGCCTGTGTGTAAGCGGGCGTTAAGCCGACTGTGAAGCGTGTGTATGGCGGTGCGGATGCGGCCCGTGTCAGGCGAATTTTCCGCCTTCGGGCGCGCCGTCGTCGCTGTGGGCTTCATCGCGCGGGTCGTTTGCGTCGCGCCGTGAGCGGGCGAAGGGCGCCGAGCTTAACGGCTGCAGCGGTTCGGCGTCGAACGATGGCGCAGCGGCTGCATCGAGCGCGGCGCTTTCCGCGGCAGCCGCCGCTTCAGCGTTCAGCCGGGCGACAGCCTGGGCGATTTCTCGCGCGGCATGGCTCACGTCCGGTTCGTCGGTGTGCGCGGCGGGCAGGGCGGCGATTGACGCATGAGGCGCGTGCTCATCGGTGGCGTCGTCATTGACCGTTGCAGCCGCTTTGCTTTCTGCGAGCGCGTCTTTTTGCCGAGCGTCGGGGTTCGCATCGTTCGCTGCGATGGCCGTCCCCACGCCGGCGGGTGGCCGGATCGCGCCCGAACGGCCTGCGCGCAGCGGCTTCGCCGCCTTTTGCAGCACCTGGGCGAGAGCGTCGGGCTGACGCGGCGCGTTCAGCCGGTCGACAATGCTTGCGGCCTTCACCTGATCGCTCGTGGCGCTGAACGCGATCACGGCGCGGCGCATGAGTTCGCTGATGCTGATGCCGAGTTCGTCGGCGGTGGCGGAGATCGCGCGTTTTTGCGCGGGCGTGACGAAGACGACGATGCGTTCGCTAGGCTTGTTCATGATCGACGGGCCGTTGGGTCGGCTTCGTATGACGTCGGTTTTCCTGCCTGCGCCACAGCAATTTGTAAGAATGAATGCCGGCTTGTGTGGGCGCGAACAGGGGCGTGTAGCAGATCTTTCATCATAAGACGAGTGCGCCGATGCGCAATCGGAAGGTGCGCTGATGGGAACAACCCTGCCTGGAAGAATCTGCTGCAGATTTCCTTCATCGCGTAACTTGTCGCGCGGCTGGCCCGGCCGTTACGAAACTTTTCGCGCATAAAGCCACGATTGGCGCAAACGACCGCCTGAGTCCGCAAAAAATCGGGCAGGAAGCGTTTCCCAAGAAACTCTTACAAAAAAAGCGCGACCCGGCGCACGCGATTTCTTTAGAATGCGCTGTTACATTTCGCGAATGGCGCCTGAACGGGCGTGTATTCGTGTGTGGCGTGCCGTAGTGCGCGCCGCGCGGCCGGACGGGGGCGTTGCCGGTCGCGCCGCGTCGCCGGGATTGAGCCGGCGACGTCGTATGCCGCATTGGCGCCATGACGCCGTGGTCGAGATCCATGCGCGCGAGTTGCGCGCAGCCGGCGCGCGCGAGACGCGCCCATCATTCCAGTCATGCCTATCATCAAACGACCGCCTTCACCGCAGTACCCGAACGAAGATCGGGAACCCTCCTTCAACAACGGACGCCAGCCGCCTCGCCGGCCAGAATCGGGCGGTGGCTCGGGCGGCGACGGGCCGCGCGATCGAAGCCCGAAGCGGCGCTCCATCGGCACCGCGCTCGCGCTCTGGTTCGTCGGCCTCGTCGGCACGCTCTGCGTCGTCGGTGCGCTGATCGTGGGCTACATGCTCGTGGTGATGGAGCCGCAACTGCCATCGCTCGACGCGCTCACCAACTATCAGCCCAAGGTGCCGCTGCGCATCTATACCGCCGATCACGTCCTGATCGGCGAGTTCGGCGAAGAGCGTCGTCAGCTCGTGCGCTTCCAGGATATTCCTGACATCCAGAAGAAGGCGGTGCTCGCCATCGAGGACTACCGCTTCTACGAGCACGGCGGAGTGGACTTCGTCGGCATCCTGCGCGCGGGCGTGGCCGACCTGATGCACGGCGGCGCCTCGCAGGGCGCGAGCACGATCACGATGCAGGTCGCGCGCAACTTCTTCCTGTCGAGCGAGAAGACCTACACGCGCAAGGTCTACGAGATGTTGCTCGCCTACAAGATCGAGCGCGCGCTCTCGAAGGACCAGATTCTCGAGCTGTACATGAACCAGATCTATCTGGGGCAGCGCGCGTATGGATTTTCGGCGGCCGCGCGCGTGTACTTCGGCAAGGATCTGAAGGACATCACGATTGCGCAGGCTGCGATGCTCGCGGGTCTGCCGAAGGCGCCGTCGGCGTATAACCCGATCGTCAATCCGCACCGCGCAAAGATTCGCCAGGATTACATCCTCAAGCGCATGCTCGACCTCGGCTACATCACGCAGGCGCAGTACGACGAAGCGATCAAGGAACCGCTGCAGACGAAGACGGCCGGCACCGAGTACAACGTGCACGCCGAATACGTCGCGGAAATGGTGCGTCAGATGATGTACGCGCAGTACAAGGACGAGACCTATACGCGCGGACTCACGGTCACGACCACCATCGATTCCGCCGACCAGGACGCTGCCTACGCGGCCGTGCGCAAGGGCGTGATGGATTACGAGCGCCGCCACGGCTATCGTGGACCCGAAGGCTTCGTGCAACTGCCCGCCGACGGCGACGACCGCGAGCAGGCCATCGAAGACGCGCTCACCGACCACCCGGACAACGGCGACCTCGTCTCGGCGGTCGTGACCGATGCCGGTCCGAAGTCGGTGACGGCACAACAACTCGACGGCACCTCGGTGACGGTGACGGGCGAGGGCCTGCGCTTCGTGGCGGCCGCGCTCTCGCCGCGCGCCTCGCAGGCGCTGCGCATTCGTCCCGGCTCCATCGTGCGCCTGATGGAGGACGCGAAGGGCAACTGGCAGATCACGCAACTGCCGCAGGTGGAAGGCGCACTCGTCTCGCTCACGCCGCAGGACGGCGCGATTCGCGCGCTGATCGGCGGCTTCGACTTCAACAAGAACAAGTTCAACCACATCACGCAGGCATGGCGCCAGCCGGGTTCGAGCTTCAAGCCGTTCATCTACTCGGCCTCGCTCGAAAAGGGCCTTGGACCGGCGACGATCATCAATGACGCGCCGCTGTACTTCCCGCCGAGCACGCCGGGCGGCGATGCGTGGGAGCCGAAGGACGACGACCAGCCCGAAGGCCCGATGCCGATGCGCCTCGCGCTGCAGAAGTCGAAGAACCTCGTGTCGATCCGCATCCTCTCGTACATCGGCACGAAGTACGCGCAGGATTACGTGACGCAACGCTTTGGCTTCGACGCGGACAAGACCCCGCCGTATCTGCCGATGGCGCTCGGCGCGGGCCTCGTCACGCCGCTGCAGTCCGCGGGCGCGTACAGCGTGTTCGCGAACGGCGGCTATCGCATCAATCCGTATCTGATCGCCGAAGTCGATGATGCGCATGGCCAGCCGATCCTGCGTGCGCAGCCGCTGGTGGCGGGCCAGAATGCGCCGCAAACGCTCTCGCCGCGCAACGCGTTCGTGATGAACAGCCTGCTGCACTCGGTGGCGACGGCGGGCACGGGCGCGGGCACCAACGTGCTCCATCGCAACGACCTGCAGGGCAAGACCGGTACGACCAACGACGCCAAGGACGGCTGGTTCGCGGGCTATCAGCGCACGCTGGTTGCCGTGGCGTGGATGGGCTATGACCAGCCGAAGAGCCTCGGCAGCCGCGAATTCGGCGCGCAACTCGCGCTGCCGATCTGGGTGGAGTACATGCAGCGCGCGCTGCGCGGCGTGCCGCAGGAAGAGCCGGCGATGCCCGAGGGCCTCACGACGATCAACGACGAGCTGTACTTCTCGGACATGACGCCGGGTAGCGGCTTCGTGGCGAGCATCGGTCTGGACTCGGCCAATCCTGCGGGTGCTGCGAGCGATGCGAGCGGCGCGACCGGCAGCATGGGGCCGGGCGGCATGACGCCGCCGAGCGTGACCACGACGGAGAAGAAGCAGATCATGGATCTGTTCGAAACGAACAAACCTTGATTCTGGGTTGGTGAGTTCTGCAGGATAAACACGGCGCGTCGGCAACGGCGCGCCGTGTTTTGTTTGGTGAGCAGAATTTCCTTGTGGGCCAAGGAGTTGGTTGAGCTTTCCAGGGCTTTTCCACAGGGCTGCCAACAAAATCTGTGGACAATATTGCCCGCAGTGCACAAGACCTACAAACATCTTCGTCCTTACCGGGACATGTGGCCGCGTAGACAAGGTGTTCAATTGGACGAATCTGGCCGCCTTCTTATTTCCCCCGCAGCGCCAGTATCCGGTCAACCTTCGCTTGCTGCCTCCGCGTTGGTGGATCGGTCAGGCACGGCTCCGCGTCCAGCTCCGCCCCCCCATGCAGCCCACACGGCGTCCGTCACCGACCCGCCGTAGCGCGCCCCTATCATCGTGCGAATCTGGTTGCTGCGGATTACGACCGCGCGCAGCCGGTGGATTTCGTGCATGAGCCGCCAGATGGTCGCCGTTGGCTCGGCGTCGTAGATGGCCGCCAGCTCGGCAGCGGTCAGGGGTGGTGGGCGCATGGTCTAGGGTCGAGCCCGAGGCTCTTGGAAAGGGGGCGCCACTAACGGCTGTCACGATAACTCAGGTCCGACAGCGCATCGGCCATTTCAGATGCCAATGTGTGGGCGTTGCGCGCAAATTCCTCTAGTTGCTCGAGGGAGAGGATCTGGCGATTGTCGGTGACCTTCTCGATCTCACTAACGAAGACTTCTGCATCAAGATCGACCCACGTGCTGAACGGATTGTGTGCAATGTGGTTTCGTGTCTCGGCCAGCGTATGAACACGCTTGATGCATTTGAATGCACATTGCTTCATTGTCTCGGTCCCTTCGGCTCGTTCGATCAGATGTTTGATGACGCGAATTCGGACGGGGATGCTCTGGTCTGCCATCAAAATGTCGAGCGTATCGCTAGACAGCTTCTTCATGTACCGGTACGTTTCCCGTTCTACGAGCGCAAACGCCCATATCGCCTCGCCCAACAACGTCGCGAGGTCAGTGTGAAGTTGTTGCAGGTAGGGAATCTCGTCACTCATCTGTCGGACCGTGGGAGGCGCATGGTTTGTAGGAAAAGACTGTATGTATATACAGTATCACAAAATCACAGGGTATGATTTTTTCGGACAGTTCCTGGGCTGGCCGACCGGTTCCAGGACAGGGTAGAAGCGCAGCGCCGGTTTCTCCGCAAGCCTTGACGCCTGTCATGATGGAAATTACGGGCCGGTTCAGAATCTTCAGGCCGCCAGCCTCCGTTTAGCAGCCGGTAAGTGTGACCCCCACGCCCGAAAGGGTGTGGGGC
>NZ_JAYMSC010000034.1:0-94387 GCF_038900775.1 Paraburkholderia sp. JHI869 | reverse complement strand
TTCCTATGCCCTCTCACCCGGGGATGAGCGCCGGCGATATCCATTCCGTCGTGGGCTGGGTGCTCGCTGGAGCGCCTTCGAAGTAGGTTTGCTTGGGGTCAAATTTGACGCTTGGCAGAATGGATTTTGTGTGTGTAGAATCGATTGTTCGTTGGGGCGGTAGCTCAGCTGGGAGAGCGTCGCGTTCGCAATGCGAAGGTCGTGAGTTCGATCCTCATCCGCTCCACCAAGAAAATCAAAGGGTTACAGGTGATTTGCCTGTAACCCTTTTGTGTTTCTGCAGTCCGTGTAACCGCTGTGTAACCGGATTTGGTCAGCGTCAATCAACTTGCTCGATGCGACAAGTGCGTCAGTTAGGTTGGTCTCTCTGCCGCAGTAAGGCGGCCGCAGAGCGAGTGGTCGAAGTGCCCGGCGGTTGGGCGCGGTGTGACGACGGCCCGCGGAAGGTGCTTCTGACCGAACTGAGGCCGCGGTCAGGTCCGCAGGGCGGTCCGTGATTCGGAACATCACCCAGCGGACGCGCACACCGAAACGTGCGGAGTATGGATGCGCAGCCCGTTGCGGACGTGATTGACGACGGGCAGTTCGCTCTTACGTCTGCCAATCGATCCCATGTCCCCTCAAAGCCGGTACGCAAGGCTCGAATAGAGAACTGAAGGGATCAGTCAAGGTGATCCCTTTTGCCTGTTCCGCAATCAATGCGCAGACATGCGCTTCGCGATCTCCCGGGCCAATCCGGCGAACTCGTGAGCGGCTTCGGCCACCTGATCGTTGTAGCCCGAATTCACCCTCCCGCGAAGCTTGCCGATACCGATTCCAAACTCCTGTGCCTGGGGAGCCAAACTATGAAAATCCTTGATTGACGCGAGCTTGTTCGAAGAAAACGGAACTAGCTTAGGGTCGACAGCCCGCAGCACTTCCACGACGCGGTCCCGCACTCGCGGCGCAATCTTCCCTTCCCAATACTCGTGCGGCTTCGTTGAAGTGCGACCGGACGACACTTTGTAAGCAGACGTGACATAGCCGAGATAGGTCGGCCTGCCGTGCAGCAGCTCCTTGCTCAGTTCGCCGGCCAACGCCCGCACCGTCGACCAGTCAGTAATCCACCGAGCAACTGCGCGCCCAACGGTCGACAGAGCGCGGAGCGAGAAAAGGTCAGCAGCCACAGGGGTCGCGAAGTAATCCGAGTCCAAAATAATTGCTCGATTGAGCGGACCCACATTAGGGCCCATGTCGTAAATTACAACGTCGACCCCGTACCTCTTCCCCATGCCTCGGGCCGCCCGAGAAAGAGCGCACATCACATCATAGTCACGCCCTTTGCGCGCGAACGAACCGGTCCATGCTGCAGGTAACTCCTCCTCGTAATCTGCCAATAGCACGTCCCCTGGACACAGATACAAGCCATCGCGAATTTCATAGGCCTCCACTTCCTTGATTGGGCCCTTGCCGTCAACAACCGGCTTGATCGCCGACCATAACGTACCGCCATTTACATCGTCCGACTCGCCGAGCAGGGCGTCCAGCTCCTTCTCATTCAAATAGAACGATGTCAAGTTGCACTGCGGATCCGCGTCGACCATTAATACCCGTACGCCTTGGTCGACTAGTGAATCCGCCGTGTTAACGGTCAAAGTCGTCTTACCGACCCCACCCTTATGATTAAAAAATGCCAACGTCTTCACAAAAAACCCCGCTATTAGATCAACGCGACACGAGGCTATCACCAAAGCTCGATAACATGTTATCCACCGCACAACTCGTACCGTAGGGCGTTCGCATACGTAGGGGCGTGCAAAATCGACGGGATATCGGTTTCAAGGCTGGCGATCGGTAATGAGCAGGACGGGCACGTCGTCCACATCTGTATTCATCCCAGGTCCGGTCGCGAACGAAGGCTAGTTCGGCGGAAGCTCGGATCGAGGTCGTCAGCAACCGCCAACGCCCACTTCCGCCAAGTGAAATATTCGTCCTGGAGTTCAGCGGCGCGGCCTAGTTTACTGTCCAACGTGGTGACATAAGCACGGATCCGTTCCGCCTGTCGCCAATTCTCCGCCTCCGAAACTAATGCTTGGCGACCCCTGTTCTCCTCCTCAGCCTTGCCCCGTGTCTCCCTTTGTTTTCGGTCTTGCTCTAGCCGTCTGATTCCCGCCTCTTTGGATTGTCGCTCGCGTTCCTCCCGTTCCGCGACTCTTCGGGCGGAACCGTGATGTCGGTGGTCGATGGCTGCAAGAACGCCGTCGAGCTGTTGCTCCAGCAGTTGGTCTGCACGATCCGCCAGTTCAGTGTGTCCCGTGCCTTGTTGCTCGATAAACAGTGCAAGCTTTCCCGTGGGCGCCAGCGTCCGCACTGATTCACGCGACCTGTTCCAGCTATTTATTTGATATCGGGTGCCCTTTACTAGCTTCTCGCTGACGCGAATGTCGACGTGGGCACCTGCTTTCGCCAACCTTAGGCGTTGTTCGCCCTTCGCCATATCAACTGCGTACCCAGTCCGCTCCGCCAAGTGGCAGATGGCGTTGAGCAATTTAAGTCCCCGCTTATAGCTGCCTAGGGACAACCGTGCCACGAGTCTCCGGTGCGTTGTGGTAAGTAGTAGCTGGCCGGCATCGCAAAAGTGCAGCCAGCTCGCATATGCCGCGTCTCCGTCAGGCGGATGGTGCTTTCCGGGGTGAGCCTGCTCCCAGTCATGAGCCTTCTTAAGTCGATCGGCCCGTGCAGCGTCCGTTTCCATCTGTTGCCGAAGCCCATAAAGAGCTCGATGCCAGTGATGCAATTCTGCGGCCAACCCAACGCCGAAAGCAGCACCGCGTGCTCGAGCGGGTGCTGGACCGCTTGCATTATTTTGCGAACCTCTGGCATCTGCTTCGACCGCTGGGGCCACCGTTGACACGGGCGCAAGTGCCGGTGGTGCCGATGCGCGCCCTCTCGCAACTAGCGTCCAGTGCCCTCTCGCGGGCACCGGTACCTGAAGGGCGTCACATATGCGCCGAATCTCGGTTCCCGAAATGCCATACTTCTTGCCAACGTGCTTCATTGGAGCGGCCCACACATCTTCGAAGAGCTGTTCACGGTTGAACGAGTTCAATATGCTAGTGTCACGCATCGCACTTTCCCCTTAGTCTTCCGCGCAAACTTGACTGGCGGGAATAGGTTTTAGAAGCGAGCTTCGCCGGACCAGCCACCGCCGCAGAGCTTGATCCAGAAGTTCTAAAAACCTTCCCAAGATTGCCGGTCAAGCCGGTTCGCGCTGGCGGGAAAAATCTTACCGCCCGGCTATGTGTCCCCTTAAAATAGACAAAAGTCCCAACGGCTCAAGGACATGACTACAAACGAAGCGTTTTCCCGGGTGCTGATCGACGCGCTTCTGGCGGATCAGGGTTGGAAGACCACCGATCCGACTCAGGTGCGGTATGAGGTGGTGATGTCGGACGGCACGCGCGCCGATTACGTTCTATGTGATCGGCATGGACGCTCGCTGGCGGTGATCGAAGCTAAGCGCTTCACGACGAACCCGAATGACGCGGCGGAGCAGGCCAAGCGGTACGCCGAGCATCTGAACGTACCGTACATCTTCCTGACCAACGGCGCCGAGGTTCTGTTTTGGGAGTGGCGGAGTCAAGCCTATCCACATCCGGTCAAAACATTCTTCAAGCAGGACGACCTCGAACGCAGGTTCGCAAGCCTCACGGTGCGGAAGGATTTGCTGTCGGTGCCCATCGACCAGAAGATCGTCGAGCGAGATTACCAGACAAAGGGTATCGACAAGCTCTGCACGGAAATGCAGCAGGGCAGGCGCAAGTTGCTCGTCGAAATGGCGACCGGCACCGGCAAGACGCGAACGGCCGCAGCGTTGATCAAACGGCTCTTCGAAGCCAACGCGGTGACGCGCGTGCTCTTTCTCGTGGACCGGATCCCGCTGGCCAAGCAGACCGAGGACGCGTTCGTCGAGCACCTTCCGGATTATCCGGCGTACGTGCTGCGCGCCGGTCGCCGGTTCCAGGACGAGAAACGGATCACTGTGACGACGTTGCAGAGCATGATCAACGTCTACACCGAATACTCGTCCGGCTACTTCGACCTGATCATCTCCGACGAATGCCACCGTAGCATCTACGGCCAGTGGTCCGGTGTTCTCAAATACTTCGACGGGGTGCAGATCGGACTGACCGCGACGCCTTGCGTCGCCAACGTGGACGACGCGCAGGCGGACGAGGAAGACAAACAGTTCGTGCGCGACACGCTGCGGTTCTTCGAGGTCGATGAACCAACGTTCTCGTACAAAATGAAAGATGCGATCCAGGACGGTTGGCTCGTCCCGTATCAGGTCTATGCGGCACGGACGGTGAAGACGGCGGCGGAAGGCGGCTTCGAGGTCCATCGCAAGGATCTGGACTGGTCGGCCATGGACGCCGACACGTCCGCTGAATTCGAGCAACTGTTCGCCAACCGGGATCCAATCATGATTGACCCGGCGGCGCTTGAGCGAAAGTTCACCATCCCTGAGCGCAACCGTGCGATCGTCCGCGAGTTCCGGGACGTGCTGCAGAACGGCTTCACGGACCACAAGGGCGTGCTCCGGATGCCGCTCATCGGCAAGACCATCGTCTTCGCGGTAAACAAGAAGCACGCCGAGACTCTAGCCAACCTGTTCGACACCCAGTTCGCAGACAAGAAACCGTCACCGGACGTGCGCTTCGCTGACTATGTGGTATCGGGCGCCGGGCCGGACGACACGGTTGACGCGATGGCGAAGATCAAGCGGTTCAAGAAAGAGCAGTTCCCGCAGATCCTTGTGTCGGTCAACATGCTCGACACGGGTTTCGACTGTCCGGACGTTGTGAACCTGGTCTTTGCACGGTTCACGCGATCGGCGATCCTGTACCAGCAGATGCGCGGTCGTGGCACTCGCAAAGCCAAGAACAAGCCGGTTTTCACCATCTTCGACTTCGTCGGTGTGGTTGCCTACCACGGCGACGAGGATCCAGTTGGAGAGGGTGGCATCGTGGTGTCGAAGACGCCGCGAACAAAGCAACACGAGCCGACGCGCCTGCTGTCCCTGGACGTGGACGACCACATCGACCCGACCACGCGCGAATGGATCACGATGGACGAAGACGGGAACATGCAGTTCCCTGAAGCGTCACAGCAGCGCGCCGAAGAACTGGGGACACGGTTCGAAGCCTGGCGGTTGCAGCAGACCGTGACCGCCGAGCAAGATCGCTGGCTGCGGATTCTCGGCGCGCAGATTCGCGCAAACGCTGACGATTTGACGGAGTTGTTTCCCGAGCACTTCGCCTACTTCCACACCTTTTCGCAGATGGGCGGACTGAAAGAGGCCGAGCGCGTCTTTGGTTCGAGTGAGGTCGTCCAGAGCCTGATCGATTCACTTAACGCTGCCCTTTTCCCGATCGACGAATCGGGCGCGCCTGACGCACCCGCAGATCAGCCGGTCGCGCACTAACATTCATAAATACGCAAGGTAGCACCTATGCCATTAACGCCGAACATGCGGCGGTCAATCGACCAGATTCGTGATTACCTCTTCGGAGGCGGCTATCCCGATCCAGTGTCGAACGCTGAACAACTGTCGTTCCTGTTCTTCTTCTACCTGATCGAAGGCATCGACGCTGAGAACACCATGAAGGCGCGGGTGCTGAAGCGCCCATATCAAAGCATTTTCATCGGTGATTGGGCGGTGAAGAACCCGCTCAATGCCGACCAAGGGACGGACACCATCCCCCGCGATCGATTCAAATGGTCGGTGTGGGCGAAAGCGATGTCCGGCGAGGCGCTGGTGCGGTTCGTCCGTGACGAGGTTTTCCCGTTTTTCGCCGAAATGGGTGAAAGTGCTGCGCACAACTTCATGGACGGCGCGCGACTGAACATCGCCGACCCCACCGTGCTCACGCAGGTCGTCAACCTGGTGGATGGTCTGCGGCTCGATGCAGCGGACGCCGACACGAAAGGCGACCTCTTCGAACACGTCCTTCGTCAAATTAAGCAGGCGGGCGAACTTGGACAGTTCCGCACGCCACGACACATCATCCGCGCGATCACGGAGATCGTTGATCCGAAGATCGGTGAGACAGTCTACGATCCCGCGGCTGGTACAGCAGGGTTCTTGGTTGCGGCATACAACCACATTCGCGTGGCGAACTCGTCGCCCAACGCGGTCGAGACCGTCGAGGTGGACGGGAAGAATCAACGACGGGGCGGTGGCGACCGACTGTCAATCGCGCAGAACACGGCCCTTCAAAACGCTACGTTCTTCGGCAATGACGTGGACCCGAAAATGGTTCACTTGGCGACGATGAACCTGATCTTGCGTGGTTTGCCCAACGTTCGAGTTCTCCTGCGCAACGTTTTGACCACAACCATCGAGCGGGAGCAGAAGGAAGCGCTGGGTCTACCGGTGGACGGCTATCATGTGATCCTCGCCAATCCCCCATTCGCAGGCCGGATCGACAAAGATCGAGTTGTCGAGGACGTTAAGGTCGGGAACAGTACAGCCACAGAACTTTTGTTCCTCAAATACATGATCGATAGCCTTCGTCCTGGCGGCAGATGTGGCGTTATCGTCCCCGAGGGTGTGCTGTTTGGCACCACCGGAGCACATCTCGAACTGAGACGACAGCTGCTTGAGAACAACCAGGTTGAAGCGGTTTTGTCCCTCCCCGGTGGGGTCTTTCAGCCGTACTCGGTCGTTAAGACGTCCGTCCTGTTCTTCCGGAAGGGAGGTCGGACAAGCAATGTCTTGTTCCTACACGCGGACAACGATGGCTACAAGATGGATGCGAATCACGATTTGCCCATCGAGGCCGACGATTTGCCGGCAGTGGTGCAAAGTTTTCGTGACCGAGAAGCAAGGCTCGCCATTTGGCAGCAGCGAGACGCCAGCGTCGAATGGACGGAGAAATGGTGGTTTGCCGACGAGGACTCGATTCGCGGCAACAGCCTACGACTGTCAGCCGGTCAATATCGTCCTCGAAGCCAGTCGATGACCGAACACCGTAGTTCCATAGAACTTCTCGACGAGTTGGCGGCGCTCGAACGGGAAATCGTGGAAGAGGTTGAAGCGTTGCGGTTGATCGTGCGGAACGGTGAGCAATGAGCGGCATGGTGAAAATACGAGATGTCGTGTCTCGAGATACAGGCACGAGAAATCCCACGCGGCAGCCGGACGAGAGCTTCGAATATGTGGATGTCGCTGCGATCAACAACGAAAGCAAGACTATAGATGGAGCGAGAACACTGTTGGGTGCGGATGCACCCAGCAGAGCGCGACGCCTAATCCAAGCCAACGACGTTCTAGTCTCAACGGTCAGACCCAACTTGAACGCGGTTGCGCTCGTACCGGAACGATTGGGCGGACAGGTCGCGAGTACAGGCTTCTGTGTGCTTCGCGCAAACGGTCAGATTCTGCCCCAATATCTGTACTACTTTACTCGCTCTCGCGGATTTGTCGAAAACCTGTCACGCCTTGTTGCTGGGGCGCTGTATCCAGCGGTCACGGATGGGCAGGTATTGGATCAAGAGATACCGATGGTATCTCCCGAGAAACAAAGGGATGTGGTGGATTCGCTCGCTGCGGCCGAAAGCATCGTCAGACTGTGCACGGAAGCATCTGAAAAAACAGCCGAGCTTCTTCCCGTCATGTTCGTCGAAATGTACGGAGATCCGGCGACAAACCCAAAAGGCTGGCCGTTCCGGCAGGTGTCGGATTTCGTCGAAAAGTTCGAGGGCGGGAAGAATCTTCTGGCAGGATCAGAGAACGGATCGCCATTCCGTATCTTGAAGGTGAGCGCGGTCACGTCGGGACGCTACCTGGAAGAGGAAAGTAAACCAACCCCGGATGGGTACCAGCCGCCAGCCGCGCACCTCGTGCGTGTCGGCGACATGCTCTTCTCGCGCGCAAACACGGAAAAACTGGTAGGCGCGACGGCCCTTGTCGAGAGCACGAACGGGCGAACGCTGCTGCCCGACAAACTCTGGCGTATCGTGTGGTCCGAGCCGGCGGAGCCTGCGTATATGCACGCTCTGTTCCAGTCGCGCTACGTACGTCAAGAACTGAGTCGGATCTCCACGGGTACAAGTTCGTCAATGCGGAACATTTCCCAAGGGCGCCTCTTCGAAGTGAGCCTTCCGGTGGCGCCGTACGACGAGCAGAGAATGTTCGGCGAACGGGCGACGGCAATCAGGTCGATCCAAACTCAGCGTGCTGCCGCGCTGGAAAAGGCGCAGCAAACCTTTGATGCACTGATGGCCGCGGCTTTTCCGTACTAGGAGCGTAGCGGGCGGCCGGTATCGCGCCATTGAATCAACGCAATCACCTTCGCACGAGCGCTACCGACTTCTACGCCGGATTGACTGGACTGCACCTGCCTGACGGTCAGGACAAGTACGGCTTGGGCGATGGTCTGCACTTGCGTCGCGCGTACGAGCACTTGATGAGTTCGTCCACGATGGCGTTCAAGTCGCTCGAAGCGGAGGGGGAGCACCACCCGCACCGGGCGCCGTGGAAGGCAACGACGGGTTCGTCGTGCACTCGGAGTTGGTGATCCCGGCGGAGTAGGCGCCGCCGGGTCATCCTACAACGTGCCATGTAGTGCGAACGGTCACTAGCGTTCTGCTTTGTTTGACGACAAACGTCCTAGATGAAGTGCAGCAACAAGCGCCCGATTGAATTGGTCATGTCTCTGGCGAAGATCGCCAGCCATTTCTGCGCGTCATCCGCAAAATGAGACTCACTGAATCCGTTGCGCGAATTGGCGACGGCATTCGTCATCGTAGGAATCGCATTTACGATCTGTTCTGGGAAAGGGCCACGTGCCTTCAGCTTTTCCACGAGATCATCTTTCACGATTCGGCAGAGCTGGATCAGATCGGAGACGTCAGATCGGGCAACGACGTGCTTATGGACGTAGGCTTTATATAGTCCTTCGATGCAAGTGTATGCGAGTGTCGTCGCCCGGTTATAGTGTTGAGCGTCTATAGCGTGATCGATATCTCGCAGACTGTTATTCAGCTTCTCTGAGTTCCAGAGGTCGAGCGGAACAACGACAATCGGTACAGCGTAACCGCCACCGAAAACGATTGCGCGAATCGCGTCGACTTCATCCTTCGCATGTTGTTCAAATTCATCAATGAGCAGTCGGAACAGCCGAAAACGCTGCTCTTCTTGAAGCCCCATTATCACGTCCCAATAGTAATCACGTCGTGACGTGCTTCTGCCCTTACGCTTCAAGATGTCGATTAACTGGTTGTAGCTGGGCGTTCCCGGATCAATCTGCTGCACGAATTTCAGGAAGCTACCGCCTCCGAGATACGTCGGCGTACCGGTTCGATCCCATAGCGCAAAGAACCGATTGTAGGCTGTTATCCAGTTTACAGACGAAGCACACATGATTGAGATTTCCGTATCCGTAGGCGCAACCACCGCGGTCGCATAGCCTCGAAGTCTACCCAATCACGGATGTAGAATCTTGTCGATAGCGATCCGCTACCGGCAACGCACGAGCGGTTGACGACGGACCATGAGCAATATGGCACGAGTAGATCTATGACGAGACCACCAGTTCTTTACAAGTATCGCCACTTCAATGATCGGACTATCGAACTGTTGTGTGCGGACCTCGTTTACTATGCCGACCCGAGCACATTTAATGACCCGCTCGACACAAAGCCATGCGTAGAAGCCGACTGCGACATCAGCACGCTTGAGCGTACGGTCCACGAGATGGTGCGCCGGCGCGTCTATGCCGAGATGCGTGCTGCGGCAGATGCGGTGAAGTACCGCGGTCCGAAGACGATGGCCCACATCGAGAAGCATAGTGAGGCTGCGGCCCTGAAGATGATCGACACGCTGCAATATCAGGCGTCGGACCCGGAGTATTCCGATGACGTGCTGGATGCGTACGCATTCGTCATCACGAGGGCCATCGAGGACGAACTGCTCCGTCAATACAACAAGGGAATTCTGTCGCTCGCGAGCCGGCATGACTGCCCATTGATGTGGAGCCACTACGGCGACCAACACCGCGGTCTGTGCATCGGGTACACGGTCCCAACTCCCGAACAAGCGCCTGATTGGGTCATAGAGCTGCACGAGGTCGTCTATGGCGGAAACCGGAACGTGCGCGCAAGCCTCGTCGCCGCAATGGTACTCGAAGATAGTACGCAGGCAAGGAGAGAGGTGGACGCAGCCGTCTTATTGCGAAAAGCACCCGATTGGCAGTACGAAAAGGAGTGGCGGCTGCTCGGCTCGCGCGGAGCATCAGATTCGCCGCTGGAAATGACCGAAGTCGTGTTCGGCATGAGATGCGACGGCACTGTCATGCACACGGTGGCGCGTGCTTTGAGCGGACGCGACAAGGAAGTAAAGCTATACGAGATGCACGAGGTTCGTGGAGCGTTCGAGTTGACGCGAAGCGAAGTAGACGTAGGGGAACTGGCTGCGCACTACCCTCGGCGCGCGCGCACGATCTTCGAAGAGTTTGCCCCTTTCGCAGAGGAAGACGACAAACCGCGTTCTTAGGGTCCGGGGGCGAGGTAGTTCGGCGCTGTCGAAATCGGCGCCTTCACTCCTCGAGCCCACCGGAACGGAGGTCTATGGCCGAAATGCTCGGCTCCGCTGGTGGATGTCTGAGACTGGCTCTCAGCGGCCACAGGAGTCAAGACTGCCTCGACGGCCGCTTTCGCAATCGTAGTACCATTGGCGAGTGTAAGGTGGGCAATCAGCGTTCGAGGTCAGCGCGATCCCTCCGGCCATGATCGTGCACCGAACGATCAATCGACGGGCGAGCGCTGGGCGCGTTGGCGGGGTTACATATGGCGGCACGGGGCGAAATGCCCGAAACTTTTGGGACACACCTAGTGCAGCGTCTCATCGTCGCCACCTCGCTTGGCTTCGGTTGCCCGTTCATAGTACCGAGCCACCGCCGCTCGCAAAAATTCGTCGGCCGCCGCTTTGTTCGCCAATTCGTCCGCGTTCGTCTGCGGCGTTGCTTCGTCAGGCTCAACGTCGCGCGCAAACCGCCAGCCAGCCCTCGTGCGCAACCAGAAAATGCAGGCTGAGACCGTTGCCGCGCTATGGTTTTCCGCTGTGGCGATGCGGTAGAGATTCTGAGCGACGGCCGCATTCTGGCGCGTCACGCCCGTGGCGATCTCATCATTGAACGCTCGGCAGAACGTGTTGTATGAAAGCGGCTTGTTCGTCGCCGGGTTGATGACGTGAAGCCGGCAGTCTTCTAGTCGCACGCCGCAGCAGAGCAGCGCCTTTACGACTTCGCGCTGTGTTTCGTCAGGTTCGAATCGTGGTCGACCGTTCTTTTTCATCGGGATGCTCCGGGGGTTTTTGAACCCAAAACACTCACCCTATACAGCTATTAAAAACTCAGGCCACTTCGCACTCACTGGCTTAGCCCTTCGCTCGCGACTTTTTCACGGTGCTCTTGGATCATCGTGGCTCGTAGCGCCACACGCGACACGAATACAAGGCTCGCGTCTCGGCTTCGGCACGCGCAGCCGTCAACCGCTCAGCGAAGTGGGCGATGTTCGGGAGTAGGTCCGAGAGCGGACCGCGTACGGCGCGAGTCATCACGTCGTCGTACAGTCCAGGCGGCCAAGACTCCAGTCCGGCCAGCGCCTTGATCATCTCCACGAGTTCGACGCGCGTCCGGCGCACATCATCAGGCGACAGATACGGGCCCCAAGGCAGATACACGCCGCCGTCCGGGTCCGGGTCGATCAGCGCCCCTTCTTCTGCGTTCAAGAACGCGATGATCTCCGGTTTGTTCGCCGCGACCTCGGGTTTGAGTTCCTCCAGCGCTGAAGGTGGTCCTTTCATCCTCAGACGGTCGCCATCGATCCGTAGATGGACTCCCATCGCACGCGCCCTAGCCAAGATTTCCGGGGCGTTCATACGTCCACCTCAGGCTCGCCGTCGTCGTCCAGGTTGTCCATGTTGTCCAGCTTTTGAAACTGGCCAAGTTGGACAACATGGCTACCTTGAGGCAGGCTCCAATACCACCTATTACCTTCGCCGCGACGCTTTTTGACACCCAGCTCTTCGGATGCACGGCGTACCGTTCGCCATGCGATACCTGCTTCCCGCGCCTCAGTCTCGACGCTTTTACTTGGCACCACGTTACTGCCTAATACTTCGCCCAGGAATTCAATAGCCGAATCGAGCGCGGATTGCTCGCCGCTGCAGTCGTCGTCGTTCGGATCGGTCAGTAAATCGCGAGCCGATCCCACGACCGGTTCGCCCCATGCGATCCGCGAGGCAAAGATGCCGTCGAGTGCTTCGACCTGTTCAAGGTGATAGACGAAGCCACCTTCGTCCGGCCCAATGTTGGATTTCGCGCGGGCTAGGATGCGCCGGTCGTCACCGTCGTCGCCCTTCACCCTCGCGGCCACAAGCACCACGCGCGCAACAGCGACAAAGGCAATCGAACCGTTTACGCGTTGCGCCGGGTCCGCCACTCGGTTGCCTTTGTTGAAATGCGTGATGCCGATAAGCGCGGCGTCAATGCTCGCAGCCAGATCAACCAGCGGTTGCAGGGCGCGGCGCGTCTCGGTGTTTTTATGACTGTCGCCAGTGACGGCGGATACTATCGGGTCAACGACGATCAGCCGGACTTTACCGATGCGCTCGCACGCATCCAGAAGTGCCACCATGTCGCGGGCCGGGTCGAAAAAATGAACCTGGCCGCCGATCCGTGAACCGATCACGAAGAAAACCCTGTTGCGGTCAGCACCCGCTGCGATCAGGCGCGGCAGTAGTGTGTCGGCTGGGTCGTCCTCGCCACTCCATACGAGTACGTTTCCGGGGGCGCATCGCGAGCCGTCCGGCCAGCGTCCGCCACAGGTAATAGTCGCAGCCAGCCCCATCGCGATCGTAGTTTTTCCCTGTCCGGGCGCGCCGGCCAGAATGTGCAATTTGCCTAGCGCCAGCCAGTGCGGCCACAGCCACCGTATCGGTAGGGGCTTCAGTTTCGAACCGTTCACGAGTATCACGCCGTCGCGCGCCATTTCATCAAGTAGCGACGCGTCCGCGTATTCGGTTTTAGACATTCGTCAGCCCTTCTGCGACGCTTACGCGCGAAACGGCCAGCCGGAGACGTTCATATTCGGTGGGCGTCATCGAGCCACGGTGCAGTACCGCACTCAACACGATTAGGATCTCTAGAATTTCGACGTTAACGGCGCCTAGGACCTGCTGCGCGTTAAAACGGCGCTTCGCCGGCTTTGAGGCATGCACGCCATCAAATCGCGGGGGGAACAAGTCGGCCAAATCAATGCCAGCGGCGTTTGCGATATCGGCCACAGGGCAACCCTCGCGAAAGCAATGCAGCAGAGTCGTGCCGTCCGCCGTTTCGGTGATTGCCAACACGGCCTTGCCCGAGCGGCACGCTGGACACCTCGCACGCCAGCGGCCATTGCCGCACGAGCGCACACCGTCGAGTCGATCCAGCAGAGCGGCGGCGGCCATCACGCGACCTCGCCACGGAGCAGCATTGCCAGATCCAGTACTGACCATGCTAAGCGGCCGTTTATGCGAATCGGCCGAATCGGGCCATCTTCACGGCACGCCCACTTTCGAAGTGTTTGTGGCCGACGATGAATGACGGGGGCAGCCTCTTCCGTTGGCAGAGTGTCGCGCCCCTTGGCGACAGCGGCCAATCCCGCGGGAATGGGTTTGTTAGGTTCGCGCATGTCAACGCTCCGGTCACACTACACAGTGCGGCCTTGCGGCGCCGATACATGCCGAAAACTGCATCAGCGCCGAAAGTGTCCGCGCTATGCGGTTCTATGGTTCGGCGTTGATAGTTTGGGATTCGCGGTGCGATTCTCCGATAGGTGCGGGCACGAACGGGCGTAAGCGGGCAAAATCGGGCGAGGGCGGGCACTAGCGGGCGCTAGGCTTTACACGCTTCCTGAAGGCGTCTTTTGTGAGGAACTTCACCTGGCCGCCGTCCAGATACTTCACATACTCTTTTTTGTCCTCCAGCACGTACCCCAGTAGGGGACTCACCTTGTCCTGTGCGAACGCGACAAACCGGGTCCAGCCGCTGTGGTAATCATCCGGCCCGTCTGCCGACCGCATCGAGCGGTCAATGAGCGGAGTAAGCACGTCCCTGTGCGTTTTCGTCTTGTGGCGGACCACACGGTCATCGTCGGTAGCAGGTTTGGGCGGCGGCAATGCATTCGCAAGCGTGTCGCTCCCAGACGCGGGCGCCGTGCGTTGCTCATCGGTTTCGGATTTGTTGCGCGGCATGGCCTGCTGGCCGAGCGCATACGACACCGGCAGCGTCACGCCGTGACCAGGTTGAGCGTCCGTCATCTGCGGAGGCAGCTCAAAGCGCTTCGCCATCTCGCGCACGTATGGTGTCCGATCATCCGACTCGAACGGCACCAGATGCGGCTCAAGCCCCACGTACCTCGGGTTTCGCTGAATCGCGAGTTCGATGAGAAAGGCGCGGCGTTCATCGGCTTGCGCCAACAGCGGCGCGTAGTAGTTGCGCCAGTACGTGTCATGCTCAACGCGCAGCAGCCAATTCGGCTCGACGCCGAGCGAGAGCGCAATGAGTGCCCCCAGTTGCCCGAGTCCGCTCCACGACCAACGATCCCACTGCACGGGGCGCATCAGCTCGAAGTGCTCTACTTCCGCGCTCGACGGCTGCGCGTTACTATCGGCAGCAGCCATGGGACTCGCCTCCTATAAGACGGGTTATGTGGTCAGGCGGCGCGCACCGTTAGCGCGGTAGCGCGCCGCTGTCTATCGATTATTTCACAGCGTGAAGGCTCGGCGCCGTCTGCTCGGGCCTGAACTCAATTCCGGCCTGCTCCAGCATCCAGGTCTCAATCTTCACGTGCCACATCCGCAGCAGATCGAGGGGGCGGCGGCGGTAATGTTTTTCGGCGATGGCCGACGGCTTATGGCCTTGGATTTGGGCGACGACGCCGACAGGGACCTCGACCCACTCCGACAGTGTGCCGAACGATCGGCGCAAGCCATGCAGCGACATGTGCGGCAAACCTGTTGGGAGCAATGCGCGATTGTGCGCATGCCGCGGTTCAGCAATTTTTCCACCAGATGCGGTCTTGCTGGCGAACACCCACTCTGACGGCGCCCAGTGCTCGCCCTTTTCGGCAAGGCGCGCGGCCTGCCGTCTATTGGGTGGAGTCTCGTTCAGTCGTTGCAAATTCAACAATAGACTCGCTAAATACGGCGTCAACGGAATCGTTCTTCCCCCGGTACCTTCCACCTTGTCGTTAATGGTCAAGCTGCGCCAGCGGAAGTCCACGTCTTCCCAACGCAATGCGGCCAGCTCTTCCCGACGAGCGCCGGTGATCAATAGACCTTGCAGATACGCACTGATGACAGAATTCGGAATGGTACGTACCGCCCCAAACCAAGCGGACAGCTGTTCGCGCTGTAAACAGTCATCCTTCGCGACGCTTCGAGGGAGGATCCCTTTGACCTTTGGCGACGCGTAGGCGTCATGTGAGATGGTGTTTGCGTAGGCCTCGTGCGTATCACACCACCGAATGAATGCCTTGAACAGGCCGAACGCGTGAGCGGCATTCGTCGGTCCCCGGGATATTTCAACCTCAAGCCAGTCGGCCATGGTCGTCGACGTGATTTCGGACAACCTGCGAGGCATGAGCGGCGCCAATGGGCCGCGTACCTTTTCTTTGCCACCGCGTTTTGCAATTCCTCCCCCTGGCGAGGACAGGTTGATATGGTCGACAATGTACCGTTCGGATCGGGGTTTTTTGGTTTTGGGCGAAATCTTGGTACGCAGATGATCGAGATAGCGTTCCCACGCTTCGCTGACGGTCGCATCCTGACGACGCTTGGCTACCTGCCTTGCTTCGTGCGCTGCCTTTTGCTCAGCCTCGTGCTCGCGCGGATCAATGCCGCCGTCGATGAGCGTCTGGAGACCACGCGCCCGCTCCTGTGCTCGATCGATCGTCCAGCTTCTCGGATCGCCGATCGTGATTCGCACCGTCGATCCATGTATCTTTCCTTGGAAAATGTAGGCCTTCGCTCCGCCAGCTGTGGCGCGCAAACCCAGCCCAGGAGTCTTGCTGTCCCAGAGAAAGGACTGCGACTTACCTTCAATGCAGCGATGCGCTTCTACCCGAGCCGCAGTGAAATTCACTTTCGCCATCCAACCTCCTCGTTTTGATCTCGCAGCCCGTGTAACCGCTGTGTAACCGGATTATGCGGCATTAAAGGCATTTAGATCAATCTCGAGGAATAGCTGTGTTCAGGATTTGTTTCGTAAATACAATGGTTTATGGAAATTCGCGCATGCGGGTCAATCTCGGGTAATCTCGAGTTGTTCGTATTCGCAATGCGAAGGTCGGGAGTTCGATCCTCCTCCGCGCAACGGCACCGATTTTGGGGCATGTAATGGGGCACGCCAGATAGCTGTCTTGAGAACATCAACACCATTCTTTTGGTGTTTTCGCAACAGTTCAGGAGCCCTCCGCGTCAAGAATTCCCTTTAAAACCTTGCCAGATGGCAGGATAAATTAGTATTGCTGAGGAGCGGTCACTTGCTTTCCTGAATCCGTGCCACGCGAATTGTGACATCCCACCTGCTGAACGTGGCGTATGAAACCACACCGTTGTCGTGCAGTCTGAATGGCACGGACGCATCCACGCCGGGATACGCAGTCGCCAAATCGTAGTCCGCAGCATATGCGAAAAGTTTAACCATGCGTGGTTGATTCATTCCCTGGAGCCACCAGCCTGCCGCCGCGCCTATGGATACTGCCATTACCGCTGCTCCTGCCGCATGACCAAATGAACGCCAAATCAATTTTTGTCGTCCATTTGAAATTGCGTTCCTGAGCGTTGAATCATCGGGTAACAACCGTGCTATGAATAGCAGGGGCGCATTGAGCAAAGGTTGAGTCGATATCAGCGTCGCGGATGCAGCTAAGAGCATTAGCGTATATACGACGAGCGCTAGGAATGCCGTACCGGCAAGCCAAACCCCCGGGTAGCACAGGAGAGACCACATCGCGAGCGTTATTGGATAGTCTCCTGGCGGCAAATGAAGCGAATTCGAGAGAATGAATTTCGCTGGAATGCTGGAGAGCGCGAGCACTACCGCGTGGTAGAGAGCCAGCAGCCCTTTGCCATATGTTTTGCTACCCACATACATGAGTGCTGGGCGAGCTCGAATGCAGAATCCTAGCCCGAAGGACAGCGCGCATACAACTTCTAGGGCCGTGATGAACCACCCGCCAGATCTTAGAACCAGTGATAGTGCACCGATGAGAAAAAGTGTCGAAAATCCGGTCAGGTAAAGCAAGCGTGAGATTCTTGTGCCTTGAGGATTTGCTGCGATTTTGTTGTTCGTCATGATGGATGGTCTATTATTGGCGGGAGATCGATAAATATCTTCAGATTTTGATGGCAATAAAATTTATCCCAGAATCAATTCATCTGAAACATCGAGGGAAGTTGATGCACGCAGGAAGGTCGAAGCATTGTAAAGCGATGACGGAGATATCAGTGAGAATGTATTTGACACCCTTCGGAAAACTAACGATGGGGTGTTTGAGGAGTGGGTTCTGGATGACTCAACGTTGGCGTGGACCGGCTAATTCTTCTTAAATTTTTCAATCCCGTAGAAGGGAAATAAATATTTACTCAGTGTCGATTCCGTAAATTTTCGTTTGATTTCGAGGTGTAGATTTGATTTTAGTTAAGGAGATTATTCAGATTTTCGTTGGGAGTGTGGCAAAATAAGTATGTATTGAGAGTGAGGCTGAACGTTGTTGGAGGGCCGTTGTTCAAAATACTTTGGCCGGCGCATCCCCTGTGCGTAGAGCACACGGTAAGCCGTAACGCCAATTTTCCGAAGCGCTCGAAATCGGATAATAGAAGCCGGCGCACTAAAACCTCAGGCGCGCGCGTACCACTCTCCACGTTGATAGGATGATTCGATGTCTCGCTTACAACAGCAGACCGCCGCAATCGAACAGCTACCCAAAACCAAACAGCAATTCGTCTCAGAAATGTTGGACACCGCGCTCACACAAGCACGGAAGTAGAAAGAGTCTCAATGCAGTAAACGAAGCGCGGGCCATGAGTGTTACCAGCGCTCACAGCCCGCTGACCAAAACCAACTCACAGCAGGAGTTGACCATGGCTGACGCCAATCTTAATGCATCGCGCGCCCATCCCGAACGCCGGGTAACCATCCAGCAGTCCTGGCGGTACCGCAGCCTCAGCTCGCGGGCAAGAACTGACCCGCCGCTTTATCCATGGCTCAAGCTATCCGGCCGATGGCTCGAACTCGCAGGCTTTGAAGCGGGCCAGCGCGTGCGAGTCACGGTGGAGAACAAAAGGCTTGTGATCACACTGGACTGACCCACACGGCAGACCAAAGCCCGCCCCACACGAAGAAGAAGGCCACGAAGCCCCAAGGCTCGTGGCCTTCATACCTTCCACGCCCACCCACCCAAATTTTTTTTGAAAGACTGGATCCAAAAATCCACTTGGAGTAACCTGCCTCACAACTCGCAACAAACCCGCAACCGCAAGCGACGTCCTACCGCACCGCACAAAAATGCCTGCCACCAGCGTCCGCAACACCTCCGGCCTAGCCCTAACCGCCGAAGAAGAGGCCTACCGCTTCCTCCTAGAAGCAATAATCGAAGGCCGCTACGCAGCAGGCCAGCGCATCGTCGCCGAAACAGTCGCCGAACAACTCTCAATGAGCCGCATGCCTATCCGCGCGGCCCTAAAAAGACTCCAAACCGAAGGCCTGATCATCCAGCGCCCCAACCGAGGCGCAATTGTCCGCGGCCTCACAGTAGAAGAAGTCCAGGACATCTTCGACATGCGCATCGCGCTCGAATGCCTGGCCATGCGTGTCGCCGCGCCCCGCTGCACCGAAGCGCACCTCACCAAACTCCAGCGCCTGCTAGAAGACATGGACGCCTGCGTAGGCGACACCGACACCTGGGTCCAGCGCCACTGCGCGTTCCACGAATACCTGTGCGAAATCAGCGGCCGCACGCGCCTCTACCAGCAGATCCACTCGCTCTACACGCTAATCGAAGGCCCCATGCGCCTGTGGATCGAGCAGGCCACCTTCAAGCGCAAACGCGCGCGCGACGCCCACCAGATCCTCATCGAAGCGCTGCGCAGCCGCGACCCCGCGCAAGCCGAGCAGGCGCTGCGCGAGCACCTCGAATCAACCGTTCCCCAGATCATCAAGTTCCTCGAATCGCCCGCGTCACGAGCGTGACGCGTCCGCATCCTAACTGTCGTCGTACCTCACGCAGCTCACGCATGTCACCTTCAGCCAGGAGCCTCTCGATGTCAGCAAAACAGTTCAAGCGTCTTCGTCTCGCCGCCTGCGCAGGCTTCGCGCTCCTCGCGCAGGTTACGGGAACCTCCGCGGCGCAGGCCGCCGATCTGGGTCTCGTGAAAGGCGGCACGCTCACGTACTGTTCGAGCATGGACGCGCCGCCGCTCGCGTCCTACGACGAGAATCAGCAGCCGCGCGGCTTCTCCGTCGACGTGGCGCATGACGTCGCGAAGCAGCTCGGCAATCTCAAGGTCGAGTGGAAGGTCATGTCTTTCAGCGGGCAGATTCCGGCGCTGCAGGCGAGGCAATGCGATCTCGTGATCGGCCAGCTCTTCGACAAGCCCGAGCGCCGCCAGATCATCGACATCGTCGACTACATGTATTCGAGCCAGTCGATCATGGTGCCGCGTGGCAACCCGCGCCACGTGCGCTCGCTCGACGATCTCTCCGGCATGAAGGTCGCGGTGCTCAACGGCACGACCATCAGCACGCTGCTCGACAAGGAGAACGAGAAGCTCAAGGCAGCAGGCAAGCCGCCCATGAACATCGTTGTCTATAGTTCGGATGCCGATGCATTTCAGGCCTTCCGTCTGAATCAGGTCGACGCCTACGGCACCACGTCAGAAAGCGCCGCGCACTTCCAGCAGGTATCGGGCGACATGTTCGAGGAGGCGGTGCCGGGCTTCAATCGAATCGCGACTGGCATTGGCGCGCGCAAGGGTGAGCCGCTTTCGCCGGCCGTGGCGAAGGCCGTGGCCGATCTCGTGAAGAGCGATCGCTACGGCAAGATGCTCGCCACCTGGAAGCTCGAAAACGATCGCCTGTGAGCGCGGAGTGACGCCATGAATTTCAGTTGGGAAATCTTCCGGAAATTCCTGCTGGACCCGAGCCCGGCGTATCTGCACGGGTTGTGGCTCACGTTTTCGATCAGCGCTTGCGCGATCGTGTTCGGCGCCACGCTCGGCCTGATTGTCGCGCTCATGCGGCTTTCGTCGAGTCTGCCGGTGCAGTATCTCGCGCGCGGCTATATCTGGGTCATGCGCGGCACGCCGTTGCTCATGCAGATCGTGTTCCTGTACACCGCGTTTGCCGCGGCGAACATCTTTCACTTTCACGATCTCGACTTCGGCATCATCTCGCTGCCCGGCAACATTCAGGCCGCGGTGCTCGCGCTCGGCATGAATTCGGCGGCGTATCAGGCGGAGATCATTCGCGCGGGTTTGAGTTCGGTGGACAGAGGCCAGTACGAAGCGTCGCGCTCGCTCGGTATGTCTTCGGTGCTGCTCATGCGCCGCGTCGTGCTGCCGCAAGCGTTCCGCGTGATCGTGCCGCCGCTCGGCAACGAGTTCAACGTCATGCTGAAGAACACCACGCTCGTGAGCGTGATCGGCGTGCCGGAACTGCTGCTCAGCACGCAGATGATCACCTCGGTGAACTTCCGCGTGTTCGAGCTGTATCTCGTGCTCGGCATTTACTTCCTCGCGCTCACCACGCTCTGGGGTTTCGTGCAGCGGCGGCTCGAAGCGCACTTCGGCCGCGGCGAGGCGAAGCCGGCTGCGAATACGCGTCTGTTCGGCGCGCAAACGATGAAACTGCTGCGAGGTCGTTGACATGAGCGTTGACATGAACGAAGCACGCGAAATCGTCATCGAGGCGTCGGACATTCACAAGTCGTTCGGCGCGACCAAGGTGCTCAACGGCATTTCGTTGAGCGTCGCGAAGGGGGAAGTGGTGGTGCTGATCGGCTCGTCGGGGTCAGGCAAGACCACGTTCATTCGCTGCCTCAATCTGCTCGAGTCGTACGACAGTGGGCGGGTGCGCGTGAACGGGCATCTGCTCGGCTATGTCGAGCGACCGAACGGCACGCTGGTGCGCGATTCGGCGCGCCAGCTCGCACGGCAGCGGCGTGATATCGGCATGGTGTTTCAGCGCTTCAATCTGTTTCCGCACATGACGGCGCTGGAAAACGTGATCGAGGCGCCTATCCACGTGCTGAAAATGCCGAGCGAAGAGGCGGTCAAGCAGGCGAAGGCGCTGATCGCACGCGTGGGTCTTGCCGATCGCGCCGACCACTATCCATCGCAGCTTTCTGGCGGCCAGCAGCAACGCATCGCCATCGCCCGCGCGCTCGCCATGCAGCCGAAAGTGCTGCTCTTCGACGAACCCACCAGTGCACTCGATCCGGAAACCGTAGGCGAAGTGCTGCAGGTAATGAAGGAGCTGGCGGAAGACGGCATGACGATGGTCGTCGTCACGCACGAAATGGGCTTTGCTCGCGAGGTGGCCGATCGTGTGGTCGTGCTCGACCAGGGAGAGCTGATCGAAGAGGGGCCGCCCGAGCGCATCTTCACCGCGCCTTCGCATCCGCGTACGCAGACTTTCTTGAAGCGGACGTTGCGCACGGCTATGCCAGCATCTGCGTAATAAACGTAGCCAGATGCTGCATCGCCTGAAATAAAACAGACACCAAAGAGGAGAACGCTTCGATGCGTAACTTCGAAACGCCGGGCCGCTCGCTCGTCATGGCTCGCAATGGCATGGCCGCGACTTCGCATCCGAGCGCCACGCTTGCCGCTGTACAGATTCTCGCCGCCGGCGGCAACGCAATGGACGCCGCGATCGCCGCGTGCGCAGTGCAGTGCGTTGTCGAACCCGGCTCGACGGGCGTGGGCGGCGATTGCTTCGCGCTCTATTCGCGCGGCGGCACGGATGACGTGATCGCCTACGACGGTTCCGGCTGGGCCCCCGCCGCAGCAAGCGCAGAACGCCTGCGCGCGATGGGCGTAGAAACGATCGCGCGCCATTCGCCGCACGCAGTCACGGTGCCAGGCGCGGTGGACGCATGGACCACGCTCCATCGCGACCACGGCCGCCTGCCGCTACGCGACGTGCTGGCTCCGGCAGTCCGTTTCGCGGAGGAAGGCTACGCCGTCGCGCCGCGCACCGCGCACGACTGGGCAGCGGAAGTCGAAACGCTCTCGCGCGATGCAATAGCGCGCACAACCATGCTTGTGGATGGCGCCGCGCCGCCCGCCGGCACGACGCACCGTCAACCGCGCCTCGCAAACACGCTGCGCGCAATCGCTGAAACGGGCCGCGACGCATTCTACCGAGGCGCCATTGCCGCGGATCTCGTCGCGCAACTTCAGGCGCACGGCGGCTTGCACACGCTCGAAGACTTCGCCGAATTCCGCGGCGAATACGTCACGCCAATCCGTGCGAAATTCCGCGGCTACGACGTGATCGAGTGCCCGCCCGCAGGGCAGGGCGTCATTGCGCTGCTGCTGCTAAGGCTCCTCGACAAATACGACGCCGAAGGCAGCCCGCTCGACCCCGACCGTCTGCACCGCGAGATCGAAGCGGCAAAGCTCGCCTACGCGGTACGCGACGCCGTGCTAGGCGATCCGCGTCATGGCACCGTCGATGTCGATCGCCTGCTGTCCGACGAATACGTGGACAAACTGCGCAGCCGCATCGACCTGGAAAGCGTGCTGGACCCAGCCGCCGCGCTCACCCAGGTCGAGCACCGCGACACGGTCTACATCACCGTGGTCGATCGCGACCGCAACTGCGTAAGCTTCATCAATTCGTTGTTCTATCCATTCGGCAGCGGGCTGATGGGCAAGGAGTCCGGCGTGATGCTGCACAACCGCGGCATGAGTTTCTCGGTGGAGCCCGGCCATCCCAACGCCATCGCGCCGCACAAGCGCCCGATGCACACCATCATCCCAGGCATGGTTGCGCGCGATGGCCGCGTGCAGATGAGTTTCGGTGTGATGGGTGGCCACTATCAGGCGATGGGCCATGCGCACTTCCTCTCGAAGGTGCTGCATTACGGCCTCGAGATGCAAGCCGCGATGGATCTGCCGCGCGTCTTTCCGCGGCCTGGCACGGGAACGGTGGAAATCGAATCGACGCTGCCAGAGAACGCGCGCGCGGTGCTCGCGGATCGCGGCTTCAAGCTCGTGCCCGCCGCTGGGCCGATTGGCGGCTCGCAGGCCATTCGCATCGATTGGGAGCGGGGCGTGCTGACCGGCGCATCCGATCATCGCAAGGATGGCTGCGCGCTCGGCTACTGAACAAGTACGCGGCAAAAAAGAAAGGGGCGCGAGCGCCCCTTTTCCTTTACTGCTGGATTTCAGCCTCAACCAGCTTCGCAAGCAACGCCAGCGATTCCTGCCAGCCCAGATAACACGCTTCAACCGGAATGATCTCCGGTATGCCCTCTTGCACGACGGTCATTTCCGCGCCGAAAAACACCGCGCGCAATTCGACGGTCGTCTGCATGGTGCCGGGCAGGTGCTGATCCTCGAACACGCCGGTGTATCGCAGCCGTTCGTTCGGCACGAGTTCGAGATATTCGCCGCCGAACGAATGGCCGTGGCCGGCTGTGAAATTCTTGAACGACATCCGGTACCGGCCGCCGACCTTCGCGTCGAGTTCATGAACCGTGCAGGTGAAGCCGTTGGGCGGCAGCCATTTCACGACCGCGCTCGCGTCGAGAAAAGCGCGATAGATGCGCTCGGGCGGCGCGCGCAGCACGCGATGCAGGCGGACGGTGTTCGTTGCCATGTCTAAGCTCCCAGGGTGGTGGATCGCCTTGCAATAGTAGGCCACCCGCCCGGGACTCATCGCCTAAACTTCCCAATACCGAACGCCCGGCTGCACACCGACGGCCAGGCACTGCCCGCAGCCGCCAACCCGCGGCACCCGGAGGTCACCATGAGCGCTCAACCGCTTGCGATGCAGCAGGTCGACTACGAAGGCTTCGAGATCCATGTCAGCGCCACGCCAACCGAAGAAGGCGCGAACCGCTACACCTATACGGCCTACGTCTGCCATCCCGGCGCGAATCCCGCGAAGCCCGGCCACACGGTCACCTACCACGCGGACGGCGACGAAACCTGGCGCAGCGAGCAGGACGCAACCGAGGAGGCGGTGCACGTGGGGCGTAGCATCATCGACGGCACACACCCCGATCTTTCCGTGCTTTCGCTCGTCACCCACGGCTTCTGAGCCCGGCGAGCCGTCTTCGCGTGTGGCCCGCGCGATAAAAGCGGGCCGCATGCGTCGCGAGAGGGAAAGAGGAAAAAGGCCCGGACCGCAGTCCGGGCAAAGCCACCGGATTTCCGGCGGCGGAGGTATTCGTGGGCGTGCCGATTCTTCTGGCGCACCGCGCGCGTTGCACGCGCGGCGCAGAAATAAGCAGCGGGCCCGCTCTCTCTCAATCCGGAGAGCGGGCCCGCCAGGCGATTCACGCGTAGTGCGCTAGCACCACGCGAGCGCCGCAATTACTGGCCGAAGTAGGTCGGCTTGATGTTCGGTTCGCGGCTGCCGGCTTGGGCGCTGCCGTTCGTCGATGCGCCGTAGGCCGTGGCTTCTGCTGCGCCGTTCTGCTGGGCGACGCGCGCCTGGGCGGCTTGCAGGTCTGCCGGATAGTACGGGCTCGAGAGGTTCGGACGGTAGCCAGCCTTTTCCAGCTGGACCAGTTCGGCGCGAACTTGAGCGCGCGTCAGCGGCTGCTGTTCAGCTTGTGCGAACGACAGGGCCGGAGCGGCGAGGACGGTAGCGGCGAGTGCAGCAGCAATCAGATTCTTCATGGTAACAACCTCCGAAAATTATGTTGTCGGTTCGTAATAATCTTGTTGTTCGAACCGTTGATGAGACTTTATTGCAGTGCACTTCAAAGAAAAATACTGCAATCCAGCAAACATCATTACCGTAATTGCAATAATTTCGTGGGTCTGCGGTGCGTCGCTCCGCCTGCGCTCGGCCCGCTGAGGCAAAATAAGGCGCCTGAGGCGGACGGTTACTTGAGACGGCCGCGAATCCCAATCGCTCACTACGAAACCCATTTCGAAGTTCAAGGAGAAACGCCATGAAGAACTCACTCGGCCGCCAGGCGCTGATTGCCGCTGCGCTCGCGGGTCTTGCGACGGCTGGCGCGAGCGTCGCCCAGGCGGACGACACCGTGAATTGCTACGGCGTCGCCAAGGCCGGCCAGAACGATTGTTCGAGCAAGACCGGCGTGCACGACTGCGCGGGCCAGGCCAAGGTCGATCACGACAAGGGCGACTTCAAGACCATGCCGAAGGGCACGTGCGAGAAACTGGGCGGCACGCCGGAAGCATGAGCCTTGCGGCTGAGGCGGCATGCATAAAGGGGAGCGCAAGATGAGTGCGTCAGGCGCGCTAAGCGGCGTGGGCATTGGCCTGCGTCACGCGCACTACGACGCCTTCATGGCGGGGCCGCCCGCGGTCGACTGGATCGAGGTCCACAGCGAGAACTACTTCGGCGTCGGCGGCTACGACCTGCACGTGCTCGAAACCGTGCGCCACGATTTGCCGGTGAGCCTGCACGGCGTGGGGCTCGGGCTTGGCTCGGCTACACCGCTTGAAACTGCGCATCTCGCGAGGCTCGCGCGACTGGTCGAGCGCATCGAACCTGCTGTCGTCTCCGAGCATCTTTGTTGGGGCGCAAGCGCGCAAGGCGCGCTGCACGATCTGCTGCCGATGCCGCTCACGCAAGCCTCGCTCGATCACATGAGCGCGCGCGTCTCGCAGATGCAGGACGCGCTTGGCCGTACCGTACTGATCGAAAATGTTTCGACCTACGTACGATTTCGCGGCGACACCTGCAGCGAGGCGGAATTCCTCGCGGCGCTCGCGCAGCGCACGGGCTGCGGCGTGCTTCTCGACGTGAACAATCTCTACGTGAACCAATGCAACCACGGCGAAGATGCGCTTGCGGCAATGTCCGCGCTGCCGCCGCAGATCGTCGGTGAGATCCATCTGGCAGGGCATCGCGCAACGCCTGCCGCCGTGATCGACGATCACGGCTCGCGCGTCGCGCCGGCGGTCTGGTCGCTGTATGAGGCCGCGCTCGAGCGATTCGGCGCGATGCCCACGCTCATCGAGTGGGACACGGCGGTGCCGCCGCTCGACGTACTGCTCGACGAGGCGTGTCTCGCGCGAGAACGGCTCGCGCAGCACGCGCGTAGCGCAACGGAGCAGCACTCGTGAGCGCGCGCACCACGCTGGCAGCGATGCAGCAAACCTTCGCCGCCGCATTGGACGATCCCGACGCCGATGCGGCGCTAGCCACCGAGATGCTTCCCGCCGACGCCGCGCTATTGCACGAGCGCATGGGCCTTTATCGCGGCAACGCTCGCGCGGCGCGGCGGCTTGCGCTCGCGAACGCATATCCGGTGCTCGCAGCGCTGACCGGCGAGACCTACGTCGATGCACTCGCGCTAGCCTACGCCCGCGCGCATCCTTCGCGCGATGCGGATCTGAATCGCTTCGGCGCGCAGTTGCCAGAATTCATCGAGCGTTACGAGACCGACGCACGCTACGCATATATCGGCGATGTCGCGCGGCTCGAATGGGCACTGCACGCCGCCAATTACGCCGCGAACGCCACGCCGCTCGATGCGCAGCAGTGGCAAGCGCTTGGCGCCGAGCGTCTTGCGCATTCGCATCTCGCGGTGCATCCCGCCTGCGCTGCACTCGCGTTGCGCTTCGATGCCGTGGCGATCTGGCGCGCGCATCAGCCGGGTGGCGTCTGGCCTGAGCGTGTGGATACGCAGTCGTGGGCGCTCGTGGTGCGTCCGCAATGGCGCCCCACGGTGCTCGTGCACACGCATGCCGCGCACACAGCGTTCGTCGCACTGCGCGACGGCGCCACGCTCGACAATGCGCTTGCACAAGCATTCGACATCGACCCCGCTTTCGACTTCGGCGGCCAGTGGCGCGCGTGGATCGAGGCGCATGCAATCGTCGGCGTGCTCGCCGACTGACCCTGCAGCATGACAAGCTCCCAAGCCGTCTCGCGATAAAGCAGAGGAATCCAAACTAAAAACACCGCTCCCCCTGAGTCGCACTTTATTCAGGAGAATAGGCCGCGCCTGGAATGACCGCACTTGCCCGCATAGCAACGCGACACGCTCGCATGCGAGGATGAATGCATACACACAGCATGCGCCCGCCGGCCGTTGTACACTCGATTGCATCCCGGCGTGCGCGACGCCGGGTATCGTCCGCGGCCGGGCGCAGGCAAGCGCCCGGCAACCGGCGCCACTGCAAGGCCAGCCCCCGAAGGCCCGAGATGATGATCCGCCGACCGAACGCCGTGCTTGTCATCGGCATTGCGCTCGCCGCAGTGCTGACGATGGTCGCCGCCTGGGTCATGGCGCAGATGCGGCACGACGCCCTCGCGAGCGCGCGTGCTTCGGCTTCCAACATGGCGCTGCTGTTCGAGCGCGACACCGCCCGCAATTTCGACGTCTACGACCTTTCGCTACAGGCCGTCATCGACGCCATCGACGATCCGCGTCTCGCCGCGCTGCCCGCCGACATTCGCCAGAACGTGCTGTTCGACCGCTCGGCCACGGCGAAGAATCTCGGCGCGATTTTCGTCACCAACGCGGCGGGCGACATCGTGTTCGATTCGCGCTCGGTGCCGCCGCGCGGAGTCAACGTGGCCGATCGCGACTACTTCATCGCGCAGCGCGATTCGCCGCATGTGGGGCTCTTTCTGAGCCACCCGTTCATTCCACGCGACGGGCCGGCCAACGCGACTATCGCCATGAGCCGCCGTCTTTCCAACCCCGACGGCTCGTTCGCGGGTGTCGTGGTCGGCACGATGCGGCTCGATTATTTCCGGCAGCTTTTCAGCGGCGTGGACATCGGCACGAACGGCACGGTGGCGCTCACGCTCGCCGACGGCACGCTGCTCATGCGCCGCCCGTACGATCCGGAGCTGATCGGCAAGAGCGTGGCGGAATCCGTGCTCTTCCAACGGTTCCAGCGATCGCAGGCTAGCGGCTTCTTCTCGCTCGGCCCGATCGACAACGTGCGGCGCTGGTTCGCGCTGCGGCGCGTGGAAGGCTATCCGCTCGTCTTCAGCGTGGCTGTCGCTGCGGACGACATCTACCGTGAATGGCGTGTGCGCGCCTGGATCATCGGCACGCTCACGGCGGTGCTCGACGTCTCGCTCATCGCGCTCGCGCTGATGTTCACGCGACAGTTGCGCCAGCGCGGCGCGCTGGAGGCGGAGTTGCGGGCGCAGGCGGGCACCGACGCGCTCACGTCGCTCGCGAACCGGCGTGCGTTCGAAACCCGCGCGGACCACGAATGGGCGCGCGCGCGCCGCTCGGGCAGCCCGCTCGCACTCGTGCTGCTCGACGTGGACCGCTTCAAGCTCTACAACGACCGCTACGGCCACCTGGCGGGCGACGACGCGCTGGCCGCCGTCGCGCACGCGCTCGGCGCACACGCGCGCCGTGCGGCGGACTGTGCGGCGCGCTACGGTGGCGAGGAGTTCGTGCTGCTGCTGCCCGATACGGGCGAGGCCCAGGCGCTCGCGCAAGCCGAGAAGGTGCGCGCCGCGATCGAGGCGCTGGCGCTGCCACACGCCGACAGCCCGAACGGCGTGCTCACGGTGAGCGTGGGCGTGGCCTGCACGACCCAAAGCGCGTTTGCCGACTGGCGCGCGCTGACCGACGCCGCCGACGCGGCGCTCTACACGGCCAAGCGCTCGGGCCGCAACCTTGTGGCGGCATGGCTGCCCGCCACGACCGACGACGCGCACGGCGCGGATGTCGAAGGCCGCTCTGGCTGACCACTGACCGCGATCAAATTTTACCCGGGTAATATTGCGCAGCGCAATTTACCCGGGTAATATTCGCCCATCGTTGGATCATCAAGAAGGAGAAAACCATGGTGGTGGCGAACGGCTGCACGGCATTTGCAGGTACGCGCCTGATCGCGCGGGGCGCACCGCTTCAGGTGGCGCTGGCGGTCAAGGCGGAACTCGAACGCGAAGGGAACGAAAACGGCGCGCCGGTGCTGGTTTTCGACGACCGCGACGCGCGCCCGGTCGAATTCGATCTGCGCGGCCCGGAAAAGGACATCGAGGCGCGCATCGTTGCGCAGGCGCGCAGCGAACAGGAAGCAGCCGCACAGAGCGCCATAAGCGATGAAGCCGCGGAGCAAGACGCCCCGCGCGGCCGCGGCCGCCCGAAGCTTGGCGTGGTCGCGCGCGAGGTGACGCTGCTGCCGCGTCACTGGGACTGGCTTGGCGCGCAGCCGGGCGGCGCCTCGGTGGTGCTGCGCAGGCTCGTGGATTCCGCACGCCACGCAAGCGAGGCACGCGAACGCGTGCGCTCGGCCCAGGAAGCCGCGCATCGTTTCATGACTGCGCTGGCCGGCAATCTGCCGAATTACGAAGAGGCGTTGCGCGCACTCTACGCGGGCGAGCGCAGCCGCTTCGAAGCGGCGAATGCACCCTGGCCGGAGGACGTGCGCGACTACACTCGGGAGTTGGCGGAATCCGCGTTCGCCTGAACGTGTGAGCAGCCAAGAGCAGGCTCAAATCGCGCGGGCAAAAAAAAACCGCTCAAGCGGGGGAGCGAGAGCGGAGAAGTCGGAGAGTTTACAACTTACAACCTCTGCATGAACTGTCATGGGGACACGCAGCAACGTCAGTCTAGGTCTGGTATCCCGCCCCGAATATAGGAGGAGTCTTAAACTCCATTCGGTATTCACTTAAGACCTCGTATCGACGGCCGCCGGGATTGTTTCGGACGCCCGACATCCGGCTTGCCACGTCGTTTGCGGCTCCGTACACTCCCGCCTGATCTGCATCAAGGGCGGCCGTTGCATCAACGCGTGCGCGCCAACAATCAAAACCACAACCAGACCGCAAATCACGCCGACAAGAGGCACGAGAGGAACCCATGTCCGACTCCTATTTCCCCCGCTGGCGCGCACAGACGGGTGACTCCCGCAGCGTCGTGGCCCCCGACGAGCGCCTTGCCTGGCCGCAGATGTTCGCCATGGGCGTGCAGCACGTCGTCGCCATGTTCGGATCGACCGTCCTCGCACCGCTGCTCATGGGCTTCGACCCGAACCTGTGCATCTTCATGTCCGGTGTCGGCACACTGCTGTTCTTCGTGGTAGTGGGCGGGCGCGTGCCGAGCTATCTCGGTTCGAGCTTCGCGTTCATCGGCCTCGTGATCGCCGTGACGGGCTACGGCGGGCAGGGACCCAATCCCAACATTCCCGTGGCGCTCGGCGGCATCATCGCGTGCGGCGTGGTTTATACGCTGATCGGCCTGCTCGTTTCTGCCGTCGGCACCAAGTGGATCGAAACGCTCATGCCGCCGGTGGTGACCGGTGCGATCGTCTGCGTGATCGGGCTGAATCTCGCGCCCATCGCGGTGAAGGGCGTGAGCGGTTCGACCTTCGACTCGTGGATGGCGATCGTCACCGTGCTCTGCGTGGGCGGCGTGGCCGTGTTCACGCGCGGCATGCTGCAGCGCCTGCTGATTCTCGTCGGTCTGCTGATTGCGTACGTGTTCTACGCGATCATCACGAACGGCATGGGCCTCGGCAAGCCGATCGACTTCTCGATCGTCGCGAACGCCGCCTGGTTCGGCATGCCGAAGTTCACCGCGCCCGTGTTCGACCCGCACGCCATGACGCTGCTCGTGCCGATCGCCGTGATTCTGGTGGCGGAAAACCTCGGCCACATCAAGGCGGTCTCGGCAATGACGGGCTACAACCTCGACCGCTACGTGGGCCGCGCGTTCATCGGCGACGGGCTCGCCACGATCGTCTCGGGCTTCGCGGGCGGCACGGGCGTGACGACCTACGCGGAAAACATCGGCGTGATGGCCGTCACGAAAATCTACTCGACGCTCGTGTTCGTGATCGCCGCGGTCATCGCGATCGTGCTCGGTTTCTCGCCGAAGTTCGGCGCCGTCATTCAGACGATTCCGGGCCCGGTGCTGGGTGGCGTTTCGATCGTCGTGTTCGGTCTCATTGCCGTGACCGGCGCGCGCATCTGGGTCGTCAACAAGGTGGACTTCTCGGACAACCGCAACCTCATCGTCGCTGCCGTCACGCTCGTGCTCGGCGCGGGCGACTTCTCGCTCAAGCTCGGCGGCTTTGGCCTGGGCGGCATCGGCACCGCCACGTTCGGCGCCATCATTCTCTACGCTCTGCTGCGCCGCAAGCCGGCGCAGGAAGCCGCGGTCTAAGCTTCACCGTGACACGCGGCGCCGGTTCTCGGCGCCGCGTTTTCACCCCTTCATTCTGTCGACCCAAGCGTGCGCATCGCGCCTACGCTCAGTTGCGATTGCGTCCGCGCGTCGTCATCGCCGTTTCCGAGAGATCGACTTCGCGCATCAGCTTCGCCAATGTTTCGTCGTTGATCTGCATCTGGTTGCGCAGCTTGAGCAGCGTCGCGCGTTCTGCGCGCATGCCGGCCAGGCGCATTTGCAGCTCCAGCGCGTCCGAGCGGCGCGCGTTCGCGCTGCGGTCGCGGTCGGCGTCGAGCGAGGCGAGGCGCCGGCGGTAGGTGTCCATCACGCGCGCGGTCGTGTCGGCGGCGTAGGTGGCTTCCGATTCGTCGAGATCCTCGCTCACCTTTTCGTGCACCGCATCGACGGCGCGGATGCCTGCCTGCGCCGCCTGGATGCGCGCCTGGCGCTCCTCGGCCGCGTGCGGTCCCTGCGCGCCGCGCCGCACGCCGCGCAGCAGGAGCGGCAGGCCCACGATCGCCACCAGCAGCGACGCGAGGATCACGCCCGTCGCGATGAAAATGGCGCTGTCGCGTCCCGGCAGCGGGCTGCCGTTGGCGAGCGCCACGGGCAGCGAGAGCACGCCCGCGAGCGTCACCGCGCCGCGTACGCCCGCCACCGTCGTGATCGCCACGGTGCGCAGGCCGGGCACCGCGTTCGCCACGCCGTGACGCGCGGCGCCGCGGCTCGCCACCCAGCGCAGCAGCCAGACCCAGCCGAAGCGCATGGCGTAGAGCGCCACGAGCACGGCGGCGATATAGCCGATGAGACGCAGCATCTGCACGTTGCTCGTGTGGTGCGCGTCGAGCAGCGCCTTGCCGAGAATGCCCGGGAACTGCAGGCCGAGCAGCGTGAACACCATGCCGTTGAAGACGAACTCGATCATCGACCAGGTGCTCGACGCGCGCACGCGGGTCGACACCGGCCCTTTGTGCGCGACGCTCGTGTAGTTCATCGTCATGCCGGCGGACACGGCCGCGAGCACACCGGACACTTCGAGGTGCTCGGCGAACAGATACGCCGCGAACGGAATCAGCAAGGTGAGCACGACGCCGGGCGCGGGGTCGCCTTCCTCATTCACGTTGAGAAAGCGCTCGGAGACAAAGCTGAAAAGCCAGCCGATCACCGCCCCCAGCGCGAGACCGCCCGCCGCGATCAGGAAGAAGCTGAGCGTCGCCGCGCGCAGCGAGAAATAGCCGGTGAGCGCGGCCGCCACGGCGAACTTGAGCGCGACGAGGCCCGACGCGTCGTTCATCAGCGCTTCGCCTTCGAGGATGTGCATGAGCTGCGAGGGAATCCGGTCCTTGCCGGCGATGCCAGCGAGTGCGACGGCGTCGGTGGGTGATAGCACGGCGGCGAGCGCGAAGGCCACAGGCAGCGAAATCTGCGGCACGAGCCAGTGCACGAAGTAGCCCACGGCCACCACCGTCAGCAGCACGAGGCCGAGCGCGAGCATGAGGATCGCGCGCCGCTGCATGAAGAACTCGCGCTTGGGCATGCGCCAGCCGTCCGCGAACAGCAGCGGCGGAATGAACAGCGCCATGAAGATGTCGGGATCGAACGTGACGTGCGGATTCACGAGCGGAAACGTGAGCAGCGCGCCAATGCCGATCTGCACGAGCGGCAACGGCAGCTTGACGGGCACGGTGCGCGTGATGACGCCGGACACGGCGACAGCAAGCAGCAGAATGAGAACGGTGAAGAGGATGTCCATCGAAATACTTAGCGGGGGCAAAGCGAGGAAGCGCTGAAGAGGGGACAGGCGCCTCTTTTCACGCGCGGTGCGGCACTGCGTTCTGGCGCGCATTAGAGAGGGGCGCGCCGGTCGCGGGACAGTTTAGCCTGACGAGTGTGTAAGCCGCCGCGAAGCGCGCAGGCGAAGGTGCGGCGAGCGCCACATTTGCCGAAAATGCGGCAATTTGTCCGGCTATGTGCGCCACCACCGAAGCAAAGGCGCGTGGAAAGGCGCACGATATCGGTGCACCTCGCGAGGTCTCGCACGGTGCATGGCGTGCCCAATCGCTGCGCACGCGATGGGCGCACAAGCATTTCCCGATGCGTGCCAGATCGCAGTGCGAGCGAGCACGGACCTTGCTTGATCCCTCCTGTGACGCAATGAAAATCAGGCTACGGAGGAAAGCGCAGGCCGTGTAAAGGCGGACTGCAGCGTCCTTCCTACGCGCTAGAGGATGGCATGATCACAGAGCAACAGGACAAAACGGCCGTGGCCCCCCACGGCTTCGATCTCAGCGTCACTTCGGGGCTGCAGCGCTACAGCGCACACCACGGCGACCTCACGCTCACGAGCGTGTTCCAGCCGGTGTTCAGCCTTTCGCACATGCGTGCGGTGGGCTACGAAGGGCTGCTGCGCGCGCACGATCCACTCGACCGCCCGGTTTCGCCGCTCGACGTGTTCGGCGACGCCGCGCGAGTGGGCGAAGCGCTGCTGGTGGACCGGCTCGCCCAGGGGCTGCATCTGGAGAACTTCGCGCTGCTGGGCGCGGAGCGCGAGTGGCTCTTTCTCAACGTGCATCCGGGCACGCTGATCGAGGCGTACCACTCGGCGGCGCTGCTCGCGAACCTGCGGCGGCTGAACATCGCGCCGCGGCGCGTGGTGCTCGAAGTGCTGGAAGACGACGCGACCGACCTCGACGCCCTCGCGCAGGCCGTGGCGACGTTTCGCGAGCGCGGCTTTCTGGTGGCGCTCGACGACTTCGGCGCGGGCAACGTCGACATTGGCCGCGTGTGGCAGCTCAATCCCGACATCGTGAAGCTCGACCGCATCATGCTCATGCACGCGCAGCATCGCGCCGACATGGCCGCGACGCTGCCCGCTCTGGTGGCGCTGCTGCACGACGCGGGCAAGCTCGTGCTGATCGAAGGCGTGGAAACGGAGCACGAGGCGCAGCTCGCGCTCGCGTGCAATGCGGACTTCGTGCAGGGCTTCTTTTTCGCGCGGCCCGCGCCCGGGCTCACCGACGCCGCGCAGGTGCAAGGTGTGATCGCCGAGGCGACGGAGCGGTTTCGTCAGCAGACCGAAACGCGCGAGCGCGGCGAGACGAGCAAGCTTGTGCCCTATCAGCGCGCGTTCGAACGCGCGGCCGAACGGCTAACGGCTGGCGAGCCGATGGAAGAGGTGTGCTGGAACTTCCTCGCGCTCGATCACGCGGCGCGCTGCTATTTGCTCGATTCGAACGGCAGGCAGGCGGGCCGCAACGTGGTGCTGCGCGTCGATCGCGCGGAGCGCGATGCGCGCTTTCTGCCGCTGGAAGACGCACAAGGCGCGAGCTGGTTGCGCAGGCCGTACTTCCGCTCGGCGCTCGTTATGCCTGGGCGCGTGCATGTGACCGGACCGTATCTGTCGATCAACGAGGCACTGCCGTGCCTGACGCTTTCGATGGCGGTGCAGGTGGGCGAGCGCCTGTGCGTGCTGTGCGGCGATATCGACTGGTTCGAGTAGGCGTGCATCTGCGATCATGTCGTGTTCTTCACGACATGGCGCGCAAAGCATGCAACATGAACGGGTAGTGCTGGAAGTCATCGCGACCACGGTCGCCGATGCGCAAGCCGCCGAGCGCGGCGGCGCGGATCGTCTCGAACTCGTCACGGCGATGGGCGAGGGCGGCCTCACGCCGAGCATCGGCATGATCGAAGCCGTGGTCGAGGCGGTGACGATTCCCGTGAACGTGATCGTGCGGCCGCACAGCCGATCGTTTATTTACGATTCGAATGATTACGCGGTGATGCTGCGCGATGTGCGCGCGGCAAAGCTGGCGGGCGCGAATGCCGTGGTGATCGGCATGCTCACGCCTTCGCGTGAAGTGGATCGCGACGGATTGCAGCGCGCCATCGACGCCGCCGATGGCATGCCGCTCACGTTTCATCGCGCGTTCGACGAAGCGCGCGATCTGCTGGAAGCGTTCGACGTGCTGCTTGGTTTCGAAGCCGTAACGAATGTGCTCACCTCGGGCGGCAAGCCTTCGGTGCTCGATGCGCAGGCGCAAATCGCAACGCTCGTGCAACGCACGGCGCATACGCATTGCACGGTGCTCGCGGGCGCGGGATTGACGGTCGATCGTGTTGCGGATTTCGTGAGCGCAACGCAAGTGCGTGCGGTTCACTTCGGCTCGGGCGTGCGCGTTGACGGCAAGGGACTCGCTCCCGTCGACGAAAACAAGGTGCGGCGCGTGCGTACTCTGCTCGACGCCTGACCCATAAAAAAAGCGCGCGCCATCCAGATGAACGGCGCGCGCTTCGTGGCTTCACTTCACCTTACTTCGCCACCACCACCGGAATGCCGCGCAACGCGCCCGCACCCTTGAACGACGCAAGCGCTTCCTGCACAGCCGCGCTCGTCTTCACGTCGATGGCAAGGCGCGCCGCCAGTTCGCGCTCGCTGCGCTTCACCGCCGCGAGGTTCGCGAGCTTCACGTGGCCATAGCCGCGCACACGCTGATGCAGGCTCGCGAGCTTGGCGATGTCGTCGGCGTTTTCAGCGGTGAGGCTTGCGAACGCACCGCGCAGCGTCGCCTCGTAATCGCCGGCGAGTGCGCGCTCCATGCGGCGCTCCAGCGTCTTGCCGAACGGATCGAGCCACGTGCCGCGCACGCTGCGGCCCTTCTTCAGCAGCCCGAACGCGCTCCACAGCCACTGGCCGAACTGCATCTTGCGCGGAGGCTGGCCGTTCTTCTCGCGCGCGATGAGCGGCGGCGCGAGGTTGAACTTCACGGTGAAGTCGCTGCCGGCCGTGCCTTCGAACTGCGCTTCGAGCGCGGCGCGGAACGCCGGGTCGGCGTGCAGGCGCGCGACTTCGTATTCGTCCTTCACGGCCAGCAGCCGATAGAACGTGGTCGCGACGGCGCGTGCGAGCGATTGCTCGGTGCTCTTATCCGCGCTTCGGGCCGCATCGACCAGCGTGCGATATCGCTTCACGTAGCTCGCGCCGCCGTAGGCGAGCAGACGCGCTTCGCGGTCGGCGATCAGTTCGTCGAGCGTCTGCGTGAGCTTGCGTGCCGTGGCCTTTGCGGCTGCCGCGCGTTGCGTGTCGAGCGCTTCGAGTGCAGCCGGATCGGCGGCCGCCATACGGCCGATGGAGAACGCGAACAGGTTCGCTTGCACGGCCACATTGTTCAGCTCGATGGCACGCGTGAGCGCCGCGAGCGAAACCGGCACGAGGCCGAGCTGCCACGCAAAGCCGAGCATCACGATGTTCGCGCCGATGGTGTCGCCGAGATAGCGCTGCGCGAGTGCCTGGGCGTCGCATGCTGAGAGCGGATCTTGCGCTGAAGTCGCCCCATTGGTCGCCGCGTGCCGCATCTTCGCGAGCAGCGCATCGGCGTGCAGGTTAGCTTCCGGGTTCTGCACGAACGACGCGTTCGGAATCTCATGCGTGTTCACGACGATACGCGTGCGGTCGTGGCGCACCGTTTGCAGCGCGTCGGCGCTCGCGCCCACCACCATGTCGCAGGCGAGCAGCAGGTCGGCTTGCTGTGTATCGATACGCACCTGGTTGAGTAGCGCGTCCGTCGCGGCGAAGCGCACGAACGAGAGCACCGAGCCGCCCTTCTGCGCGAAGCCCATGAAGTCGAGCACCGAAGCGCTCTTGCCTTCCAGATGCGCGGCCATGCTGATGAGCGCGCCCACGGTCACGACACCCGTGCCGCCCACGCCCGTCACGAGGATGTCGTAGGGCGCGTTGTCCAGATGCGTGGCCGGAACAGGCAGCGCATTCACGCGCGCGGCGAGCGCCTGCGGATCAAACGCCGCACCCGCGGCCTTCTTGAGCTTGCCGCCTTCGATCGTCACGAAGCTCGGGCAGAAGCCGTTCACGCACGAATAGTCCTTGTTGCACGAGGACTGATCGATGCGGCGCTTACGGCCCAATTCCGTTTCCACCGGCTCGACCGAAAGGCAATTCGACTGCACGCCGCAATCGCCGCAGCCTTCGCACACTTCCTCGTTGATGAAGAGGCGCTTGTCCGGGTCGGGGAATTCGCCCTTCTTGCGGCGTCGGCGTTTTTCGGCGGCGCAGGTCTGGTCGTAGATCAGCACGGTCACGCCCGGCGTTTCGCGCAGTTCGCGCTGAACCGTGTCGAGTTCGCTGCGGTGATGGAACGTCGTGCCCTTCGGGAACAGACCATGATGGCCGTCGTACTTCTCGGGCTCGTCGCTCACCACGATGAAGCGCGAGACGCCCTCGGCCTCCACCTGGCGCGCGATCTGCGGCACGGAAATGCTACCGTCCACGGGCTGGCCGCCCGTCATCGCCACGGCGTCGTTGTAAAGGATCTTGTAGGTGATGTTGGTCTTCGCCGCCACCGCCTGGCGAATCGCGAGGATGCCGGAATGAAAGTAGGTGCCGTCGCCGAGATTCTGGAACACGTGCGGCATCTTCGTGAACATCGAGTGCGCGGCCCAGTCCACGCCTTCGCCGCCCATCTGGATCAGGCCAGTCGTGTCGCGCTCCATCCACGAAGCCATGAAGTGGCAGCCAATGCCGGCCTGCGCAATCGAGCCTTCGGGCACCTTCGTCGACGTGTTGTGCGGGCAGCCCGAGCAGAAGTAGGGCGTGCGGCGCACGGCGTCGGCGGCGTTCGAGAGGATTTGCGGCGCGACGAGATCGACCACGCGTTCGCGGCGGTCGAGCGCGGGCCGGTGCTTCGCGAGCCACGCGGCGAACACGGGAAGGATGCGCGAGGGACGCAGTTCGCCAAGCTCGGAGAGCAGCAGCGTGCCGTCTTCGGCATGCTTGCCGATCACCGTGGGGCGCGCGCCTTCCTTGCGGTTGTAGAGGTAGTCCTTGATCTGCTGCTCGATCACCGGCCCCTTCTCTTCGATCACGAGCACGTCGGTGAGGCCGGAGACGAACGCGTCGATGCGCGACATCTCCAGCGGGAACGACAGGCCCACCTTGTAGATGCGCACGCCCGCGCGATCCAGATCCTCGATGGTGAGATCGAGGCGGCGCAGCGTTTCCATCAGATCCAGGTGCGCCTTGCCGCAGGTGACGATGCCCACGTTCGCGTGCGGGCTCGGCGCGATCCACTTGTCGATGCTGTTCATGCGCGCGAAGTGGCGCACGGCGTCGAGCTTGGCGGCCAGACGCTGCTCGATGGCGAGGCTCGGCAGATCGGGCCAGCGGTTGTGCAGGCCGCCGGGCGGTGGTGTGAAGCCTTCGGGAGCTTGCCAGTCGGTCTTGATTCCATCGAGATCGACGGTCGAGCCCGACTCCACCGTTTCCGAAATCGCCTTGTAGCCCACCCACGTGCCCGAGTAGCGCGAGAGCGCCCATCCATACAGGCCGAATTCGAGCATGTCGGCGATGTTCGACGGATTCACGACAGGCATGTGCCACGCCATCAACGCAAAGTCGCTCTGATGCGGCATGGACGACGACACGCAGCCGTGGTCGTCGCCGGCCACCACGAGCACGCCGCCGTGCGGCGACGAACCGTAGGCGTTGCCGTGCTTGAGCGCGTCGCCGGCGCGATCGACGCCCGGGCCCTTGCCGTACCACATCGCGAACACGCCTTCGACGGTGCGCTCCGGGTCGGCTTCCACACGCTGCGTGCCGAGCACGGCGGTGCCGCCCAGCTCTTCGTTGATGGCGGGGAGGAAGCGCACGTCGGCGGCTTCGAGCAGTTTCTTCGCCTTCCACGCTTGCTGGTCGACCATGCCGAGCGGCGAGCCGCGATAGCCGCTGATGAAGCCCGCGGTGTTCAGCCCGTGCGCGCGGTCGAGCGCGCGTTGCATGAGCGGCAGGCGGATCAGCGCCTGCGTGCCGGTCAGGAAGATGCGGCCGCGCGTGGCGGTGAGGTTGTCGGTGAGCTTGTAATCAGCGAGAGGCGGCGAAGCAGGCGTGTCGCCGAACGCGGGGCGCGCGGTCATTGGGGGGAGTCTCCGTTCTATTGCATTCGCATGGCTCTTTTGGGAGAGCGGCGAAAGAGACTCTATTTTTTCTCGCCAATGACGGAAATTTTTTGCTAACTCTTCGATCGCACCGGCTATTCGCGCGAGAGCCTGCCCGCGCCGGGCGAATTTGGAGAGAGATTTTCCCTGCCCCGGCGCGATCCCGTCTGCGCGACCCGGTCCGAATTGGTCTTCGGATCAATCCGTCAGATCACGCGCGGCCCGTAAGGCCTCGCGCCGTCGAACGGCACGACATCGTGAAAGTGCGTGTAGTCCATCGTGCTCACGCCGTCCGCGTCGGTCATCAGGTCGACGTAGCGGTAATGCCAGCGGATCTGCCGGTCCGACCAGCTAAAGCGCGCCTGCATGGTCTGCGCGGTGGACTCGTCGGAGCCCTCGATCACGACATGGAGCGTGGCGTGCTGCTCGGCCAGCATCTCGGGCGTGACGCCGTAGAGCGGGCTCGACTCGTCGATCACGTGCATGAGATTCCAGCCCAGCGTGAAAAGCGGATGCTGGTCGCGCACGAGCTTGAGGTCGTGGATGCGCCGCGCGCGATAGCCGTCCGACGAGGTCTCGATGCGGATGAGCCGCAGTTTCGCGCCCGCTTCGGCAATCACGTTCTGACGAGCGTTGGCGGCGCGCGCCATGAGTGTCAGGCGGCCTTCGATGGGATGCACCACCACCTGGCTCGCGAACATGATCTTGGCGCGCGGACGCGAGAAGCGCGCAAACACGAGGCCGGTGGCCAACGCGATGCCCGACATGCCGACGAAAATTTCGAACGTGGCGACGATATGCGCGTAGAGCGTCTGCGGATGCATGTCGCCGTAGCCGACGGTCGCGAGTGTTTCCACGCTGAAGAAGAACGCGCCGAGAAAGCCCTTCGGGTACTGGTTGGCGATGGGCGCGGTGCCGAGCAGGTAGAGGCACGCGAACACGCCGTTCATCAGCAGGAAGAGGGCGGCGAGCGAGGCGAAGAACGTGGGCCAGCGCATGGTGAGCGCCGTGTGGTAGAAGTCGCCCCAGGCCTGCGGCATGCCGTACACGAGCACTTCGCGCGAGGCCACCATCATCTTGCGCGGCTTGCCACGCTTTTTCTGCTTCGGACCCGCAGGGGTGTCGGCCTTGCAGGCGTCCATGTCGACACCTGGCGAATCCTGCGGCGCCGATTCGGCTTGCTGGGCCGCTTCCTGGTTTGCGACGCGCTCCGGCGTTTCGGGCGTCATGGTGATCCTGCGGTTCTGAAGAGGGATGAGGAGCGTAGCAATGCCGAAGCAACGCGGCAAGCCGATACGTTAAGCGTACCGCAAGACGGTAATGGCGAAGCGATGTCGCGCGGGCGAGGGACGATGCGCTAACGCCTCACTCCCGCGGTGCGAGCAGGAGTGAGCGGCAGCGAGGCGCAGCGGCGGCGAGCGTGCGGCTTACGGGAATCCGTGCGGCTTCGGGATGCCCGCACCGTGTTCGATATCGGCGATGGCCTGGCGGCGCGCGGCGTCCACGGCTTGCGTGGGCGCGTCGTAGCCTGCGTTGCCGCCAACCGTGACCCACGGCTGCACGGCCTTGTCGCGATGCGTGATCTGATACTCGGCGTCCCAGCGAGCGCCCTGCATTTCGAGGGGATGCACGTGGATGGCGTAGACGCCATAAAGAAAGAGCTGTTCGGACATGGCTAACCTCCTGTCGACCAGAGTTAGTGCTTCAGCACTTCGTCTGGTCCCATGCACAGCTGACGACCGCACAACGTGCGGCCCCATGCAGAGCACCCCGTCTCATGCAGCGCTGCCGGCAGTCCCTCAGTGGTTCCTGAGCGGGCGCTGGGCACACCCCGCGACTTACAGTTCGAGTTCGCCGAGAATGCGATGCGCCAGCGCCTTGGCTTCTTCGAGAGCCTCTTCCGGCGTGCCCGACGCGGCTTCGACTTCATACACCGCGTTTTCGAGTTCCTCGCCGTCGTCGCGCGCCAGGGAGACCAGGCCCTGGTACTGGCCGGCGTTCATGGGCCGCACAGAGGCGACGGCCGTGTAGATCCCCTTGGTGTAGCTGACGTCTTCCATAACGTGCTCCTCGTGGAAGGAAATCCCTCGAAGGGCCGCGTGGATCGGGCCGCGCACGGTGAAGCGCGCAAGCGTCGCGCCTGACCCGCTACAAGAGGGAAATTCCATGCTAGCACGTTGCCCGCGCGGCTGCGGGGCACGCATATGACGGCGGCGCGGCGCTTTCGTGTCAGCCCCGCGCCGTGCCTTGAGCCTTTAGTCGGCGAGGAGCGCGACGACTTCGTCGAGCGTCGGCGAATGCGCGCCGGGGCGTCGGCATGCGGCCGCGCCCGCGGCGAGCGCGAACGCGAGATGCTGGCGCCAGTCGCGCTTGGGCGCGCTCATGAGGCTGAACAGCAGCCCGCCGATGGAAGCGTCGCCCGCACCCACCGTATCGGCCACTTCGACGCGCGGCGGCGCTGCCTCGATCACCTCGTTGCCCGCATAGAGCGTGGCCGCCTGCGCGCCGCGCGTGACGAGCAGCGTGGCGGCCGGATTGAGCGCGCGCACGGCTTCGATCGCTTCGGCCTCGCTCTTGCCGGCGAACAGCATGCGCAGATCTTCGTCGGAGACCTTGATGAGATCGGCGAGCGCGGCCATGCGGCGCAGGATCGGCTCGTAGCCGTGCGCCATGAGATTGCGGTAGTTCGGATCGAAGCTGATCTTCACGCCGGCCGCGCGCAGCTCGGCGGCGAGCGTGGCGAGCGTTTCGCCAAGCGGCTGGCGCACAAGGCTGATGCAGCCGAAGTGCGCCCACTTCGCGTGCGCGCGCCAGCCTTCGGGCAGCTTCGCGGGATCGAAGGCGAGGTCGGCGCTGTTGTCACCGATGAAGTAGTACGCGGGCGGATGCGTCTGATGCACGATCGCGAGCAGCGGCGCGCGCTCCACGCGCTGCATGAAGCGCATGTCGAGGCCGGCGGCCACGCTCGCGTTCCAGAGTTCGTCCGAGAAGTTGTCGACGCCAAGCGCCCCCACGCTCGCGGTGGGCAGCCCGAGGCGGGCGACCGCGCGCGCGACGTTCCAGCCCGCGCCGCCGGGGTGGGCGCGCCAGTGCGAGTCCATGCCGGGTGCGCCCGGGGGCGAGCTGTGCGGCGCGCCTTCGGGCGCGGGCGTGCGCACGAGATCGGTGAGGATGTCACCGGCCGAGATGAAGGCCGGGAAGCCGGACGAGAAGTCCGGGCCGGTGCTGCAAGTGCTCATCGTCGTGTTCCTCTGATCAGTTCAGGCCGGTCGCGCCGCTGGTTGCCGCTTCCTCGCGGCCCACGACCGGCGCCATGCCGCGTCCGGGCAGCGCGTTCAGCGCTTCGTAGCACGCGCCCATGGTGTGATAGTCGGTCTTGCCGGCGGGGCTCTTCTCGTCACTGTACTTGCGGTTGTCGCAGGTGAGGATGCGGTACCACGCACCATAACGATGATCGACGAAATTCGCCCAGCTGTAGCGCCAGATTTCGTCGTACCAGTCCCAGAAGCGCTCGTTGCCCGTGCGCTTGCCGAGTAGCGCCGCCGTGGCGAAGGTTTCCGCCTGCACCCAGAAGTACTTGTCGTGATCGCACACGGTGCCGTCCGGGCCGAAGCCGTAGTAGAGCCCACCGTGGTCGTTGTCCCAGGCGTGCGCCATGGCGGCGTCGAAGAGTTCGATCGCGCGCGGCAGCAGCCAGGGCAGCGGCCGGTGACGTTCGAGCAGCAGCAGAAGCTTTGCCCACTCCGTTTGATGGCCGGGCTGGAAGCCCCACGGGCGGAAGATATTCGAGCTGTCTTCCTCGTTGTAATGCCAGTCCACCGACCAGTCCGCGTGAAAGTGCTCCCACACGAGCCCCTGCGAGAGCTTCGCCTGGCGCAGCGTGATGTTCGACGCCACGCGCTCGGCGCGGTCGAGATACACGAGATGGCCCGTCGCCTCGTAGGCCGCGAGCAGCGCCTCGGTCGTGTGCATGTTGGCGTTCTGGCCGCGGTAGCCCGAGACGATCCAGTCGGCGCTCGCTTCGTCGGCGTAGAGGCCCGCCGCGCCGTCCCAGAAGCGGTGTTCCATCAGATCGAAGGTCGCGCCGATCATCGGCCGTGCTTCTTCGATGCCGGCCATCGCTGCATGCGAGTAAGCGAGCAGCACGAACGCGAGGCCGTAGCAGTGGCGCGTGGCGTCGAGCATGCGCTTCTTGCCGTCGCGCCAGTCGATCTCCCAGTCGTAGCCTTGCAGTTGCGGGTCCCAGTGGCCTTCGCGCAGGAACTGCAGGCCGTGACGCGCGTATTCCAGATGCTGCGGATCGCCGAACTCGCGATACGCCATCGCATAGTTGAAGACGTAGCGGCAGCTGCTCACGAGGTGCCGCGAGTGCGCGTTGTAGATCGAGCCGTCGTCGCGGAAGTAGTGGAAGAAGCCGCCCGAAGGATCGAGCACGTTCGGCGCGTAGAAGCGCAGCGTGTCCTGCACGTGGCCGAGCAGGAAGCCGCGGTCGCGAAAGCTCGCGACGCCCGGCGCGGCGACGGGTTGTGCGGTGGCGGAGGAGGCGGTGTCGGTCATCGTCATGGCTTTCTCTTCTGGCTTGGACGTGGCTTCAGCGTAGTCTCAACGTGTTTTCAACAGAGCGCGTCAGGCGCTTTGCGGTGTGCTTGCGATGTGGCTGATGGCGTGCGCGGCGACGAGATTCGATGTCGCCGCACCCAGGGTGCTCGCGCGTGCGACAAGCTGCACCGGCAAACGGATCTCGCTCGTGACAGGCGTTTCTTCGAGCAGCAGTTCGACGCCGCGCCGCCCGAGCGCTTCCTTGTCGACGGCGATCGTCGAGAGCGGCGGCGTAGCGTGCGTGGCGCCTGCGATATCGTCGAAACCGATGATGGCGATGTCTTCGGGCACGCGCAGGCCGTTGGCGAGGCACACGCGCATGGCCGCGAGGGCGGCGGCGTCGTTGTAGGCGAACAGGGCGTCGGGCGGCGGACGCGATTCGATGCGCGCGGCGTCGATCAAACGCTGCATGGCGAGCGATGCGCCCGTGTCGGGATCGAGCCCGCCGTCGATGGTCGTTTCGAGCGACGGGTCGAACAAGAGGCCCGCCTCGAAGAACGCGCGCCGGTAGCCGAGCGCGCGCTGCGCGATGCTGTAGTGCGCGAGCGAGCCGCCGATGAACGCAATGCGCCGCCGTCCCAGTTCGAACAGATGCTGCATGGCGAGCGCGGCGCCCGCCGCGTTGTCGATGTTCACGGAACGCAGGCCTGACGCCCACAGGTCGATCAGCACGAGCGGGCGTTGCAGCGCGACGAGTGCGGCGAGCATTTCCGGCTCGACGAAACCCGCCACCGCGATCGCGTCGGGCGCGTGCAGGCGCAACTGCTGGACGGTGTCGTCGGCGGGGCCGGCCGTGAGCAGCGCGGGCACGATGCCGTGTTCGCGGCAGGCGTCTTCCACGCCGTGCAGCACGTGCGAGAAGAACGGGCTGGCGGCGAAGTTGTTGTGCTGACGGTGGAGCAGGAAGGTGAGCCGGCGAATGCGCGGGCGCAGTTGCGCGCAGTCGTAGCCGAGCGCGCGCGCGACTTCGACGATGCGCTCGCGCGTGGCCTCGGAAAGACCCGGCTGGTTTTTCAACGCGCGCGACACCGTGCCGATCGACACGTTGGCGGCCTGCGCGACGTCACGAATGGTTGTCCCCATGATTCCTGGCTTGCGGTGAGCGCGTTGAGCGTTCCGGGAGTGGTCAGGTGTGCGGCGATTGTATAGTAAAAACCGTCGTCAAAAACCCGAATCTACGTTTCGAATTCCAGGTAAATACCAGTAAACAATGAAATAAACGCAAACTTCTATGTTTAGTAAAATTGACTAAACGAGCGCGGGCACGACGGTTGCGGAAAGCCGGGTACCCACATTCGACTTACGGAGGCATCATGCTCGGCACCCTGCTTCTGGTCATTCTGATCCTGCTGCTCATCGGCGCGTTCCCGGCGTGGCCGCATAGCCGTTCCTGGGGTTACGCGCCTTCGGGCACGCTCGGCATCGTCGTCATCGTGGTGGTCGTGCTGGTCTTGATGGGGACGATCTAGCGACGGCTTGGCCGCGAGGAAGCGAAAGCACAACGGGCCGGCGCGCGGCATGAGTCGCGCGGCCGGCCCGCTCTTTTTTGGGGCTGCCAGATGGGGAAAATACAGGCGCGTTACGACGCGCTGGCCGTTTCGCCAGGGTTCGCGCCGAGCGTCGGAAGGAGGTTGGCGCTCGTGCTGCCGTCGATCACGACGAGCCCGGTGGCGTCCTGCTTCGCGCGGCGCTTGGCGAGCGCCGCCAGCGAGGCGATGGCGTCGCTGCTGTGCCGCGCGCTCTCGCCTGGTGCTACGTGCACACAGCCTATCGCCATCGTCACGAAGGCGAAGAACGTGGCGTTGCCGTGGCGGTCCTCGCCGTGAATGCCGCCCGCGAGCCGGTCGCCCGGCGCGTAGAAGCGCTGCGCGCCGTCATTGAACGCGTCTATCGCCTGGCGCGCACGCTCGCGCCACGTCTCGCTCTGGAACAGGATCAGGAAGTCGTCGCCGCCCACGTGGCCGAGGAAGTCGCGCGTGGGGTCGCAGGCGTCGGCGAGCACCGTCGCCGCAAACTTCAGCACTTCGTCGCCCTGCCAGTAGCCGTACTGATCGTTGAAGGGCTTGAACTGGTTCAGGTCGACATAGCACGCGTGAAAACCCGCGTCGTGCGATAGCAGGCGCTCGATATGCGAGCTGATGGGGATATTGCCCGGCAGAAAGGTGAGCGGATTCGCGTAGCGTGCGGCCTGAATGCGCACTTCCGTCACCGCGCGCACGAGGCTCTCGCCTGTGCCGAGCCCAGCGTAGCGGCCGTTGTCGGTGATCACGAAGCCGTCGGCGAGATAGCGCTGGTCGTCGCTCGCGAGGAGCGTGGCCATCTGCTCGACGGTCATCGACTGCTCGATCAGCACGGGCTGGGCGTTGGCGAATTGCAGGCAGGCTTTCTTGCCGAACAGCTCGCGGTGGTAAGGCAGCGCATAGCGGTCCATGAACGCGCGCCGGTTGATGAGCGCAACGGGCGCTTCGTCTTCCACCACGGCCACCGCGTGCAGATCGGGTTGACCGTTGAACAGGTCGAGCACGTCGTTATTGGTCGCCTGGCGCGGCAGCGCGGGCGCGCGCACGAGCATCTTGCTGGCGGGCGCGCCGCCGCCCGCGGGCTGCGTGGCGGCGTTGCGCGTGGCTTCGGGAAACACGGCGATATGGTCCGCGCGAATCGCCTCGCGCGCTTCGCGGGCGAGCACGCGCAGCGGTTCCGCGTTGGGGCGGCCAAAGAAAAAGCCCTGGCCGCAGTCGATGCCCATGTCACGCAGCACGATCAGGTCGGCGGCGTTCTCGATGCCCTCCGCCACGAGACGCGCGCCGCTCGCCTGCGCGAAATGCTGCATGGCGCGCACGGCTTCGAACTTGAGCGCGTCGTTGGCGATGTCGTGGATGAAGAAGCGGTCGATCTTCACGACATCGGGCTGCAACTGCACCCAGAGGTTGAGGCTGGCGTTGGCGGTGCCGTAGTCGTCGAGCGCGAACTGGGCGCCGGCCGCGCGCAACGCCGCGACGACGGGCGAGAAGTTGCGCAGGTCGTGGATGGCGCTCTGCTCGGTGAGCTCGATCACGACGCGCGTGGGGTCGATCGGGCCGTCGAAGAGCGCGAGCGCGGCGTCGCCGGCAGCGGTGAGCTGGCGCAGCGCGTCGGCGCTGAAATTGAGGAACAGCTTGCCGGGGCAGTCGAGCCCGGCGAACGTTTCGATGCAGGTTCTGGCGGCGGCGCGTTCGAGCGCGGCGGTGCATTGTTCGTCGCCGGCGCGCGCGAAGAGGGCGGCGGGCGTTTCGAGCGGCGAGCCGGCCGGCCCGCGAATCAGGCCTTCATAACCGAGGATCGCGCCACCCTCGAAATCGACGATGGGCTGGAAGACGGCGCGCAGCTGGCGCTGGGCGATCAGTGCCCCAACGCCGGGCGTGGCGTGAAGGAGTGGCGCGCGAGCAGACGCAGACATGGACAGGCCAGAACGGGCGAAGACGTTGAACTTAACGGCATATCATCGGATGAATTAAATGAAATTTTGGTGACAGTGCCGGAGAGCCCAATCTTTGGGCGCGCTGAGGATGCGCGGCGGGGAGCGGAGAGAGGGGTGCGCCGGGGGCTTGGCCACGGCGTTTGCTGCAGCGGGGCGACGACGTCTCGCCGCCCCGAATGACGTGTTGAACGACGCTTAACGGCGCGCGGCTGCGGCGGTGCGATCGCTCGCTTCGGCGCGCGATTCGTCGCCCGCGCTGGCGGCGCGCTCGGCGCTCATGTCGCGGGCGCCCCAGCGCTGGGCAAGCGCCGCGCACACCATCAGCTGGATCTGGTGGAACAGCATGAGCGGCAGCACGACTGCGCCCACGGCGTTCGAGGCGAAGATGACCTTCGCCATCGGCACGCCGGCCGCGAGGCTCTTCTTCGAGCCGCAGAAAATGATGGTGATCTGGTCGGCGCGCGAGAAGCCGAGCTTCTTGCTCGTGAAGATCGTGATGCCGAGCGCGAGCGCGAGCAGCACCGCATTCACCACGAGCAGGCCGCCGAGCGCGGTGAGCGGAATGTGATGCCAGAGCCCTTCGTTCACGGCCTCGGAAAACGCGCCGAACACCACGAGCAGGATCGAGCCCTGATCGACGAACTTGAGCACGCCCTTGTTGCGCTCGATCCAGCGGCCGATCACGGGACGCAGCAACTGGCCCGCCACGAACGGCACGAGCAGCTGCAGCACGATGTTCCACACGGTGTGCCACGCCGAGCTGCTGCCCGCGCTCTGGTTCGTGACGATCAGGCTCACGAGCGCGGGCGTGACGAAGATGCCGATCAGGCTCGACGCCGAAGCGCTGCAAACGGCGGCGGGCACGTTGCCGCGCGCAATCGAGGTAAAGGCGATGGACGACTGCACCGTGGAAGGCAGCGTGCAAAGGAACAGCACGCCCGCATAGAGCGCCGGCGTGACGAGCGGCGAAAGCACGGGCTTGAGCGCGAGGCCCAGCGCCGGAAAGAGGACGAAGGTGCTGAGCAGCACGACGATGTGCAGCCGCCAGTGCGTCGCACCGGCGACGATCGCCTCGCGCGAGAGCTTGGCGCCGTGCAGGAAGAACAGCAGGCCGACGGCCACGTTGGTGAGCCAGTTGAAACCGGTGGCGGCCTGGCCGTGCACCGGGAACAGGCTCGCAAGAATCACCGTGCCGACGAGGCAAAGGGTGAAGTTATCGGGCAGGAATTTCGGACGTGCCATCGGACAATCTCAAGTGCGCGCCTGGGCGCCTGGCTGCGCGCAGATCGATGTGCGTGCAACGGGTGAATCGGGACGTCTATTGTCGGCGCAAGCCGATTGAAAAAGCAAATTCATTTGAAGCATCGATTAATGACGGTTACGCATGTATCGCCAACGTCGATGAGTCCTTTATGCGGGATTTCTCATCGACGTGCGAGCGGCATTCCCGAGCCGCAAAAGTCGTCAGGAGTCCGCGCATTCTTCAGATGTTCTGACCTTGCTCGAGCATAAAACGAACCGCTCTCACACTTGCCCGCAGAGCCTTGCTGGACGGCCTTCCGAGGCCGCGGCTGGATCCGGAAAACCCAGCAGTAACATGGTGTTACAACCCTTCGGGCGGCATAACATCTTTTGGCTCGACACCCATACGGCACGCCCATAAATTACCGTCAAAGGGACGCCCGAACCGTTGTGGCGGCAATCGTTACGCGCAGCGCGGCGTGCGTCCCGGGACTGGCCCGCCATGGCCCGAGTGGCGGGTTGCCAAGCGCAAACGTCGGGCAGGTGAAACTTCACAATGCACGTAGGGTTGTCAAAACTGGGACAGTGGGTCTTGGGGGCCGGATTAGCGGCCCTCGTTGTGCTCGCCCATGCTCAGCCCGGTTTTCAAGGGCACGGCGGCGGGGGCGGCGGCTTCGCGCGCGCGCCGTCCATGCCCATGATGCCCGCCATGCACGCGATGCAGGCGCCGCGCGGCGGCGGCATGGCGTGGGGCGGCGGCTACCACGGCGCCCCCGAACGCGCTCGAGGCCCGGCCGCTTATGCAGGCAATGCCCCTTCGCCCATGCGCGTGGCCGACCAGGGTGGCCGGTACGAGCGCGGCGGCAACCGTGCGCCGAACCAGTGGCAAGGGCAAGTCCAGCAGCAAGCTCCGCGTCGCGACTACAGCTATGGCACGCCTTTCGGCGGCTACGGCGGCTATCGCGGCAACCCCATCACGCCCGTGAGCGCGGAATCGCGCCCGGTGCCGCATCCGCCGGCGGACTCGCCGGTGCGTGCGGGCTCGATCCGCGAAGACGTCGCCCGCTACAACGAGGAACGCGGCGGCACCTACCGGCCGTTCCCACGCAACGGCGGCGAGGTCCCGCGTCCGCCGATGCCTTCGCCTTATCGCAATTGAGCGCTGCCCTCGCGGCCGCTTTCGCTTTCTTTCCTCCCTCGCTTTTCCCCGCCTTTTTCTTTTGATTCGCCGCAGTTTTCGCTTCAGGCACTGACCTGTTAGCGCGGCCGAAACACGTCCGAAACAAGTTGCGTTCGTCCACGTCGGGAAAACTGACGCGTGGATACCACACTTTTTTGGAAATCTCTCGTCATACAGAACCCTTTCGTCTCAAATCTCGCTTTCGTTTCGGCGGCGCGTCATTTGCATGCCCGCGCGTGCGGGAGCGCCCCACTGGGCGCGGCTCTGCAGGCTGCCATTCGCAGTAACGCAGCGCAGCGCAAAGCGATGTGAGCAGCGGCAAAAAAGGTTTTACGGACGGCAAACTAATGCGCCCGATATACCGGCAATAACACCGTTTATTTTTGACCATAAAAATGGTCCGCAAAGATGGATCCGCCCAGAACGGCCACGCCTGCGAACGACGAAAAACAAAGCTTTGCGCGAGCGCCTCAGCCGCCCGACACCCTTTTTTGACAAAGACTGGAGAACCCATGAATACAACGGTCAGCCGCGTGCTGCGCACCACCCTGAAGGCGAGCGCGCTCGCCGCTGTTCTTGCCGCCGCGTCGTCGTCAGCGTTTGCGCAGTCGAGCGTCCAGCTCTACGGCCAGATCGACGAATGGGTCGGGGCGACGAAATTTCCGGGCGGCCAGACTGCCTGGAACGTGGGCGGCGGCGGTATGTCCACGTCGTACTGGGGCATGAAGGGCTCTGAAGATCTGGGCGGCGGCTACAAGGCGATCTTCACGCTGGAAAGTTTCTTCCGCGCGCAGAACGGCCAGTACGGCCGCTTCGCGGGCGACACGTTCTTCGCGCGCAATGCGTACGTCGGCATCGAATCGCCGTACGGCACGGTGACGGCGGGTCGCCTCACGACGCAACTGTTCGTCTCGACGATTCTCTTCAACCCGTTCATCGATTCGTACACCTTCTCGCCGATGGTGTACCACGTGTACCTCGGCCTCTCGACGTTCCCGACCTACACGACCGACCAGGGCGTGGTGGGCGACTCGGGCTGGAACAACGCCGTGCAGTACTCCTCGCCTAACTTCAACGGCCTCTCGGGCTCGGCCATGTACGCGTTCGGCAACCAGGCCGGCCAGAACGGCTCGAAGAAGTGGAGCGTGCAGGGTCTGTATTTCCACGGCCCGTTCGCAGCGACGGCCGTCTACCAGTACGTGAACTTCAACAACACGCCGGGCGATATCGGCAGCATCGTGAGCGGCGACACGACCATCATCGGGCTGAAGAGCCAGGGCGTGGCGCAGGTCGGCCTGTCGTACGACCTCAAGTACGTGAAGTTCTTCGGTCAGTACATGTACACGGCGAACTGGCAGCAAGTGGGCAGCTGGCACGTGAACACCGCCCAGGGCGGCGTGACGGTTCCTGCTGGCCCGGGTACGGTCATGGCCTCGTACGCGTACTCGCGCGACGGCGGCGGCCTGAACCAGACGCGCCAGACGGCGGCCATCGGCTACGACTACCCGCTCTCGAAGCGCACCGACGTGTACGCGGCGTACATGTACGACCACTTCGACAACATGTCGAGCGGCCAGACCTACGGCGTGGGCCTGCGCGCGAAGTTCTGATCGGCGGCGTTCGACGCGAAAGCCCCGTGCTGCTTGCAGCGCGGGGCTTTTGCTTTCTGGGCCGCCTGATGCAAAACGCGCCTGCGCGTTTCAACACCCGCATTTGATAAAACGAGGAAAATATCGCCGATTGATTCCCGTTCATTTATGTTCGAATTGAAGGCCGCGCAATGGATACCCTCGTCAGCATGAAAGTGTTCCGCCAGGTGGTGGAGGCGGGCAGCTTCGTTGCGGCGGCCGAGCGCATGGACATGTCCGCTGCCATGGCGAGCAAGCACGTGATGCATCTGGAGCAGCAACTGGGCGCGCGCCTGCTGAACCGCACCACGCGCCGCGTCGCGCCCACCGAGGCGGGGCGCGAGTATTACGAGCGCGTGGCCCAGGCGCTCACCGAACTCGACGAAGCCGGCCAGGCCGTGGGCGCGGCGAGCGTGGTGCCGCAGGGGCGCTTGCGCGTGTCGTCGCTCACGGCGTTCGGGCTGCGTCACGTGATGGGCGCGGTCGCCGACTACGCCGCCGGCTTTCCGCAGGTGACCGTCGATATCACGCTCTCCGACCGCGTGGTCGAGCTGATCGACGAGGGCTTCGACGTGGCGATCCGCGCCGCGCCGTCAGGCCTGAAATCGTCGTCGCTGATCGCGCGGCCGCTCGCCACCGCGCACATCGTGCTGTGCGCCTCGCCCGAGTATCTGCGCCGCCACGGCGCGCCGAAGACCGTGGCCGATCTCGCGCGGCACAACTTCGTCCAGTACGCGGGGGCCTCGGCCCAGGAACTCGCGCCGTTCGCGGAAGGCGCGGGCGGCGTGAAGCCGAAGCCTGGCGGCAACCTCATCGTCAATCACCTGGAAGCGCTGCGCGTGGTGGTGCTGCAAGGCGGCGGCCTGTCGATGCTCGGCACCGAGGTGGTGGGCGACGATATCGCGGAAGGGCGCCTCGTGCCGCTGCTCGTCGACGCGCTGCCACCGCGCGAACTGCCGATCTACGCCGTGTACGCGAGCCGCCGCCATCTCTCGGCGAAGGTGCGCTCGTTCGTCGATTTCCTTGCGGCGCGCTTCTCGGAGCGCGAACTCTGGCCGGGCGTGGAGGCGATCCGCGCGGCGGCGGTCAATGCCGACGCTGCAAGAAGCGCCTCCACTCGGGACTGAAATCAGCGGCCCGCGCCGAGCCGCGCCTTCGTCGCTTCGTACTCGCGCTTCAGGCGCTCTACGAGGTCGGCCACGGAGGGCACGTCGTCCATCAGGCCCACGGCCTGGCCCGCGCCCCACACGTCTTTCCAGGCCTTCGCCTTCGAGGTGCCCGCGCCGAAATCCATCTTCGACTTGTCCGACTCGGGCAGCGCATCGGGATCGAGCCCGACGTTCACGATGCTCTCGCGGATGTAGTTGCCGTGCACGCCCGTGAAGAGGTTCGTGTAGACGATGTCCGCGGCCTTCGCTTCGACAATGGCGTGCTTGTAGTCCTCCACGGCGTGCGCCTCTTTCGTCGCGATGAAGCGCGTGCCCATATACGCGAGATCCGCGCCCATCGCCTGGGCGGCGAGGATCGAGCCGCCGTTGGCGATCGCGCCTGACAGCACGATCGGGCCGTCGAAGATGCGCCGCACTTCGCCCACCAGTGCGAACGGCGAGGTCGTGCCCGCATGGCCGCCCGCGCCCGCGGCCACGAGGATCAGCCCGTCCACGCCCGCTTCGAGCGCCTTGGCGGCGTGGCGCAGGTTGATGACGTCGTGCAGCACGATGCCGCCGTAGCTGTGCACGGCGTCGAGCAGTTCTCGCGGCGGCGCGCGCAGGCTCGTGATGAAGATCGGCACGTGGTGTTCGACGCACACGCGCACGTCGTGCTCGAGCCGCGCATTCGACTGATGCACGATCTGGTTGACGGCGATCGGCCCGATCACGGCCTCGGGGTTCGCGGCCTTATGCGCGGTGAGTTCCTCGCGGATCTGCGTGAGCCAGACGCCCAGCTCTTCGGCGGGGCGCGCGTTGAGCGCCGGAAACGAGCCGACGATGCCCGCCTTGCACTGCGCGAGCACCAGCTCCGGATAGCTGACGATGAACATCGGCGAGCCCACGACGGGCAGCGAGAGGTTTTGCAGGACGGCGGGGAGTGCCATGGGGGAGGTCTCCTTGCGGCGCTTCGAGAGATGGCGGGCCGGGCGCATGCGGCGACAGCATCGACCAGGTGCGATCTAGCTTGATCAGACGCAATCGCGCAGGGAATCGCGGCGTGACGCGATCGCGAAAACGGCCGTTCGATTATAGGCTTGGGGTCGTTCGGGCATCCCGCGCGCGGGATTCGAGGGAGTGCTCGGTTTCTACCGTTGCGGGTCCAAAAGCACATTTTCGAGTCGCGCTCGCCTCATACAATGACCGCAGACCAACAAACACAAGAGAGACTAGCCCCATGCCCTTCGACGGATTCCAGCCTTTCACCGTTCGCACTGCGGGCGGCGTAGACATCTGCGGCGTGAAGGGCGGCGACGGACCGCCGCTATTGCTGCTCCACGGCCATCCGCAGACTCACATGATCTGGCATCGGTGCGCCTCTGCGCTCGCGCAGCACTTCACCGTGATCGCGACGGACCTGCGCGGCTACGGCGCCTCGTCGAAACCGGCCAGCGACGACACGCACGCCGCCTACTCGAAGCGCGCGATGGCGGCCGATCAGGTCGAGGTCATGCGCCACTTCGGCCACGAGCGCTTTCTCGTGTGCGCGCACGACCGCGGGGCGCGTGTCGCGCATCGCATGGCGCTCGACCATCCGAACGCCGTCGAGCGGCTGATGCTTTTGGACATTGCGCCGACGCTCGCCATGTACGAGCAAACCGACCGCGAGTTCGCCACGCTCTACTTCCACTGGTTCTTCCTGATCCAGCCCGAGCCGCTGCCCGAAACGCTCATCGAAGCGAATCCCGACGTCTATATCGAGCGCGTCATGGGCAGCCGCCACGCGGGGCTCGCGCCCTTCGCGCCGAAGGCGCTCGGCGCGTACCGCGCGGCGCTGCGCCAGCCGGGCGCGGTGCACGCCATGTGCGAGGATTACCGCGCCTCCGCGACCATCGACCTCGAGCACGACCGCGCCGATCTCGAGCGCGGCAACAAGGTGGCGTGCCCGTTGCGGGTGCTGTGGGGCGCGGAAGGCGTGATTGAGCGCTGCTTCGACCCGCTCGCCGAGTGGCGCAAGGTGGCGCGCGACGTGAGCGGGCGCGCGCTGCCGTGCGGTCACTACATTCCCGAGGAGGCGAGCGAGGCGCTGGTCGAGGAAATGCTGGCGTTCTTCGAGACCACGGAGCAATAAGTGGCGTGCCGCCGTTTCAGCGCAGCGGCGGCAGGCGGCGCGGCACCGGCGTGGACTTGACGATGGCCGTGCTGGTTTCGGCGCGCTCGGTGACTTTCGCGAGTATCTCGTCGAGTTGTTCGATCGAATGCAGATAGAGCCGGGCGATGAAGCAGTCGTCGCCCGTGACCTTGTCGCATTCGACGAATTCGGGAATGCGCCGCAGCACCTCTTCCACCAGATGCAATTGTCCGGGCAGCGGCTTCACGCGCACGATGGCCTGCAGCGTGTAGCCGAGCGCCCGCGGATCGATCTGCACCGTATAGCCGCCGATCACGCCTTGCGCTTCGAGCCGGCGCAGCCGCTCCGACGTGCTCGGGGCCGAAAGCCCCACGTGCTTGGCCAGTTCGGCGACGCTCGCGCGGGCGTCCTCGGCTAGCGCCGCGAGCAGCATGCGGTCGATGTCGTCGAGCGGGGCGGCGGCGGGCGTTGGGTTCGGACGTCGGTTCATGATTGCACGGGTGCTCCGCCAGGTTGGCCTTTCAATCGAAGGCAAGTATTGCCTCTCGCCTAAGTTTAGCCATGTATTCCCCGCCTTGCAGCCGATAAACTGGCTTCCATATGCGAAGGGCCACGCGCCCTCCGTCCGCTAGAACGAGGATGCAAGCCCATGTCTTCCACCACTCCTGAAATCCGCCGCGGCGCCGCCGAGATGATCGTCGCGATGCTGATGTCCGGCACCATCGGCTGGCTCGTGGTCGCCTCGCGGCAGGCCCCGATCAACATCGCCTTTTTGCGCTGCGTGCTGGGCGGCGCGACGCTCATGCTCGTGTGTGCCGCGCTCGGCCTCCTGCGCCGCAAGCACCTGCCGCTGCGCACGCTCGCGCTCGCTGTGCTGGGCGGTGCGGCCATCGTCGCGAACTGGGTGCTGCTGTTCGCCGCCTATTCGCGCGCCTCGATCTCCATGGCTACGGCCGTCTACAACACGCAGCCGTTCATGCTGGTTGGCTTGGGCGTGGTCATTTTGCGCGAGCGCGTGAGCGCTTCGACTGTCGCCTGGCTGGCCGTGGCCTTCCTCGGCCTCGTTTGCGTGGTCGAGGTGCAGCCCGCCGTGCTCGCGGTGCCCGGCGAGTATCTGCAGGGCGTGGCCTATGCGGCGGGCGCGGCGTTTCTCTACGCGATCTCGTCGATCATCACGCGGCATCTCAAGGGCACGCCGCCGCATCTGATCGCGCTCGTGCAGCTCGCGTTCGGCGCGCTCGCGCTCGCGCCGTTCATCCACTACGGCACGCTGCCGAACACGCCGTTGCACTGGGCGCAGCTCGTTACGCTCGGCATCGTGCACACGGGCATCATGTACGTGCTGCTCTACGGCGCGATCCAGAAGCTGCCCACGGCGATGACGGGCGCGCTCTCGTTCATCTACCCCGTGGTCGCAATCCTCGTGGACTGGTTCGCGTTCGGCCAGCGCCTCGCGTGGATCCAGGTGGTGGGCGCCGCGCTCATCCTGGTCGCGGCGGCGGGCGTGAACCTCGGCTGGCGGATCGTGCCGCAGCGGCGGGACGCGCGCTCGGCGTGAGGGGCATCAAGCGCGTATCGAGTGCGTAGCGCGGGTGGGGGCGCTTCGGCATGCGGCTGTTCCCGCGCGGGCAGCATAATGTCGCGATTCGAACCCGCGACTCCTAGCTCCTCATGACGCCTTCGCACGCCCCACGGGACGAAGCCGAACTCACGCGCGCCAAGCGCCAGGCACTCGCGTTTCTGCTGGGTGCGGCGCTCGTCTTCGTCGGCACGGCGCTTTTTTTCCCACCAGGCGTCGTGACGGACGGCGTCAAGGCGGTGAGCGAAGCCGCGATGGTCGGTGGGCTCGCCGACTGGTTCGCCGTTGTCGCGCTCTTCCGGCGCGTACCGATTCCGTTCGTTTCGGCGCACACGGGCGTGATTCCGCGCAACAAGGACCGCATCGCCGACGAACTGGCGGCCTTCGTGCGCGACAAGTTTCTCGACGTGGGCTCGCTCGTCGGGCTGATCCGCAGCCACGATCCGGTTGCGCGGCTCTCCGGCTGGCTCACCGCGCCGCAGAATGCGCAGCGCCTGGGCGACTACGCGGTGCGCATGATGTCGGGCCTGCTCGGCCTCACCGACGACGCGCGCATCCAGAGCTTCATCCGCGACAGCCTGCACGCGGCGCTCGCGCGCGTCGATCTCTCGAAGTCGGCGGGCGCGATTCTCGACACGCTCACCAAGGACGGCCGCCACCAGGAGCTGCTCGACCAGATGCTCGACCAGCTCGCCGCCGTGTTGCGCGACGAGGGCACGCGCGCGTTCGTTGCCTCTTCCATCGTCGATTGGCTCAAGAGCGACTATCCGACCACCGAGAAGTTTTTGCCGACCGAGTGGATTGGCGAGAGCGGCGCGCGCGTGGTGGAAAGCGCCGTGAACCGGCTGCTGCTGCAGGTGAGCGAGGATCGCGAACACCATTTACGCCAGAAGTTCGACGAGGTCGTGCAAAAGTTGATCGAGCGGCTGAAGAGCGATCCGGCGTTCCTGCGCAAGGGCGAGGAGCTGAAGGCGAGCCTGCGCGAGGGCAGCGCGCTCAACGAGTACACGGGCGCGTTGTGGGACAGCCTGCGCGCGTGGCTGCGCGACGATCTGGAACGCGAAGACTCGGCGCTGCACGCGAAGGTCGCCGCAACGGGCCAGTGGCTCGGCGAGACGCTGGCCGCCGACGCCGAACTGCGCGCTTCGCTCAACGGTCATCTCGAAGACGCCGCGCGCGCGATGGCGCCGGATTTCGCGCGCTTTCTCACGCATCACATTCGCGATACCGTGAAGAATTGGGACACGCGCGAGACCGCAAAGCTCATCGAACTCAAAATCGGCAAGGATCTGCAGAAGATCCGCGTGAACGGCACGGTGATCGGCGGCGCGATCGGCCTGGGGCTCTACCTGTGCTCACATCTGTTCGAGCTTGTGCGCCTGAAAATCGGCTACTGAGATTGATTCGGATTCCAGATCAATGAATCATGCGAGGCATGCGCCATGCCCGCAGCCGTAGGTCATCTGTAGGGAAATCACTGATGCTTCGGGACTTTTGGCGCGAGTATCATCCACTCGACAGTTTGATCACGTCAGAGCTAATTCCAACGCTCGTCCGGAAACGGACGAGCGTTTTTTTTTCGCGTTTTTCCGGCTTTTTCTATGCTGCCCGGCTAGAGCGCAGCCGCCGGCGCTTCAAGGCGTTCGCCGTTCACGACCAGCGCGCCGCTCTTCGCCAGGTCACCGGCCAGTTCACGAAGCAGCGCCGGCCAGTCGTCGTGCGGGGCGATCTGCCGCGCTGCGGCGCGCAGTGACGCGGCGTTTTCGAGCATCGCCACGAGCGAGTCGAAGGTCATGGCGCGCACTTCCAGCAGCTTGAAGACGATCAGCACCTTGAGCGCGTTCTTCGCGTTGCGGGCCGGGTCGGCGCGCAGCCAGGCAAGGCGCGAGAACGCACGCTCCAGCGCCGCGTCGACGTTAGCGAACGGCTTGCCGTGGCCGGGAATGACCGTCCGCACGTCGAGCTTCGCAATGGTCTCCAGCACCGCTTGCTGCTCGGCGAAGCCGCTTTCGCCGTCGAGTTCGGGAAAAATCACGCCGAAGCCATGCTCCCAAAGCGCATCGGCGCTGATGAGCAGACGCGGCCCGGCTGCGTAGAGCATCACAGAGTCGGGGTCGTGCCCCGGCGCGCCGATCACCTCCCATTCGAAGCCGCCTAGCGTGAGCCTTTCGCCCGCCGTGAGCGTGCCTGTGAACGCGAATCGCTCGCAGGTCTGGCCCGTGGCGAGAAAGCTCAGACGCGTCTCGTCCCAGTCGCGCACGATCGTCGCACTCGCGGCGGGGATCAGCGTCGCGCAAGGCCAGTGTGCCTGCAGTCGCGCGTTGCCGCCGCAATGGTCCGAATGCAGGTGCGTGTTGACGATCAGGTCGAGCGCTCGCGAGCCCAGCGCGCGGCGCACGAGCGCAAGGGTTTGCTCTGCGTGTGTGGCGTAGCCGGTATCGACGAGTGCGGCGCGCGCCTCATCGACGAGCAGCACGTTGTTCGACGAAAGCCAGCCGCGCTCGAATACGCGGATCGACTTGGGGAGTGCCGGCGCGGCGCTCATGCCTGTGCGTGCTCGGGTTTCGGCATGACGAGGACCGTCGCGCGGCCCAGCACGAGCAACTCGCCTTGCTGATTCACGGCCTCGCCCGCGAGCTTCACGAGATCGCCGTTCAGGCTCGGCTTCCACCACGCTTCCACCACGCGCCATTCGAACGTGATTGTGTCGTTCGCGTGCGCGGCGCGCTTGAGCTTCATGTCGAACTCGAGCCCGAGCGGCTGCGCGTACTGCGAGTAGTGCGTGGCGAGCAGCGCCATGAAGTGCGCGGTGGGCTGCGTGCCCGAAGCGATCAGGCCACCGAAGCGGCTTTGCGCGGCGTAGGCTTCGTCGTGGTGCAGCGGGTTCAGGTCATTCACGAGCAGTCCGAATGATTTCACCGATGCGGGCGTGAGCTGAAGCGTCGAGCGGAACGTCTCGCCAACCTTCACGACGCGCGCGGCCGCGTTCATTGTTTTTCTCCTTGCGGCTCGAAGCGCCGCGCGACCCATTCGGCGTGCCGCGTGTCTATTGCGTTCCAAACGGCGCGCTTTGCTGCGTCGTCGAACGTGGACCAGTTGGCAATCTCGTCGATGGTACGCAGGCAGCCGTCGCACAAGCCGCTGCGCTCATCCATGCGGCAGATGTTGATGCAAGGCGAGGGCGGCGGCGTGACGGTGTCGTGAAGCGCGGTCATGCTCAGGCGTCGCGCAGCGCGACGTCCACCACAGGCGCGCCAGTCAGCGCTTCGAGTTCCTGCGGCGAGAGGTTGAACACCGCATGCGGATGGCCCGCCGCGGCCCACAGGCTTTCGAGTTCGAACAGATCGGCGTCGATCAGCGTCACGGGTGTCGTGGCGTGGCCGATCGGGCATACGCCGCCAATGGCGTAGCCGGTTTTCTCGCGCACGAATTTGGCGTCGGCGCGGCCGATTGCACCCACGTGCGCGGCCACTTTCTTTTCGTCCACGCGGTTCGCGCCGCTCGCGATCACGAGCACGGGCGCGTCGTCTTCGCGGCGGCGGAACAGGATCGACTTGGCGATCTGCGCGACTTCGCAGCCGAGGCCCGCGGCGGCTTCGGCGGAAGTCTTGCCGGTTTCGGGCAGCATCACGACCGGCTTGGCGTGGCCGCGCTCGCGCAGCATCAGGGCGACACGGCGCGCGGAGTCGGGCAGGGCGTCGAGGTTGTCGAGAGTTTCCGTCATGGGTTGATTTCCTTCGTACTGCGATTCGATATTCGATGGATCGCGCTTCACGAACAGGCGGCTTCGCTGCGCGCCTTCGCAAGCAGGGCTTTGCCCGCGCGCGAGACGTTCGCGCGGCCGATGGCGCTCGAAATGAAGTCGCCCGCCGCCACAACCTGGTTAAGGTCGATGCCGGTGTGAATCCCAAGGCCATTCATGAGGTACAGCACGTCTTCGGTCGCGACGTTGCCCGTGGCGCCCTTCGCATACGGGCAGCCGCCAAGGCCCGCCACCGAAGCGTGGAAAATGGCGATGCCTTCTTCGAGCGCCGCGTAGATGTTGGCGAGCGCCTGGCCGTAGGTGTCGTGGAAGTGGCCCGACAGGCGCTCGCGCGGGAACACCTTCGTCACCGCTTCGAACACTTCGTGCACGCGCTTGGCCGTACCCACGCCAATGGTGTCGGCAATGTCGATCTCGTCGCAGCCGAGCGCGGCGAAGCGCTCCACCACGTCGACGACCGAAGCGACCGGCACTTCGCCCTGATACGGGCAGCCGAGCGAGCACGACACGCTGCCGCGAATGCGCACGCCGTGCTCTTTCGCGGCTTGCGCCACGGGCGCGAAGCGTTCAATGCTTTCCGCGATCGAGCAGTTGATGTTCTTCTGCGAGAACGCTTCGCTCGCGGCGCCGAAGATCACGATCTCGTCCGCGCGTGCGGCGAGTGCGCCTTCGAAGCCGCGCAGATTCGGCGTGAGGACCGAGTAGATCGCGCCCGCGCGGCGCTCGATACCGGCCATGACTTCGGCGCCGTCGGCCATTTGCGGCACCCACTTGGGCGAGACGAACGAGGCGGCCTCGATGTTCGGAAAGCCTGCGGCCGAAAGCCGGTTGATGAGTTCGATCTTCGTTGCGGTGGGAACGAATTCCTTCTCGTTCTGCAGGCCGTCGCGCGGGCCGACTTCGACGATCTTCACTGCGGTGGGTAACGTGGGTGATGCCATTGCTGTGTCTCCAACGAATATTTGAAATGCTGTTGCGATGTTCCGATGTTCAGTAACCGCGCCCGACATGCACCACGCCGCTCACGGTCTCACCGCGAGCCAGCGCGCCGATCTTGTCGGCGACTTGCGAGATCGCTTCGTCGCGCAACGTGAGCGCCGAGCTGTGCGGCGTGATCGTGATGCGCGGCTCGCGCCAGAAGGGGTGATCGGGCGGCAGCGGCTCTTCGCGGAACACGTCGAGCGTCGCCGCCGCGAGCGTGCCGTTGGCGAGCGCTTCGAGCAGATCCTGTTCGTCCAGATGCGTGCCGCGCGCCACGTTCACGAGATATGCGCCGCGCGAGAGCTTGCCGAAGGTACGCGCGTTGAGCACGCTTTCGGTGTCGGGCGTGGCGGGCAGCAGGTTCACGAGCAGCTTGACGCCATCGAGGAAGGCGTCGAACTGTTCGCCGTGCAGCTCGCCCGAATACGTTTCGATGCCCTCGATCGTCTTCATGCTGCGCGAAAAGCCGCGCACCGGCACGCCGAGCGAAGCGACCGCGTGCGCGACCTGCGCGCCAAGCACGCCCAGCCCCAGCACGCCCACCGTGAAGGTCTCGTGCGGATGCGGCGCCAGCACGTGCCATTCGCGGCGCGCCTGCGCGAGCGCGTATTCGTCGAAGCGGCGCAGGTAGCGCAGCACGGCGTGCTGCACGTACTCGCTCATCTGCCGGCCCATGCCCGAATCTTCGAGCCGCACGAGCATGGCGGTGCCGGGCAGCGTGCCCGGCCGCTCGCGCTCGTGGGCGAGGATCGCATCGACGCCCGCTCCCAGATTGAAGATGGCGCGAAGGCCCGGCACGCCGAAGAGTTCGCGCGGCGGGTGCCAGACGACTGCGTAGTCGGCGGGGTCGGTGTCGCCGGGCTGCCACTCGCGCAGCTCGGCGTCGGGCAGGGCGCGCGCGAGGCCGTGCAGCCACGTGGAGGCGTCGGTCTGCGGGAACCAGAAAATGATCTTCATGATGGATGAACCTGTCCCTGGTATGCGGGTGTGGCTGGCCGCGGCGGGATCGCGCCGCGCGCACTGGCACCATTCTACTTTTTCAGGCCCGCGCCCGCCGCGCGAATCGCGGCGCCGCGCCCCGCGGCGTGTCTCGCGCCAGGCCGCACCGAAGGCGCCGAAAAGCTAAGCAAAAAAAATTGGTTCGGCGCGCGCGCCTCGCAAGCCACAATCGATTCACGCCGTGTTCCACCGAGGAAAAAATCATGCTTTCGTGCGCGCAAATGCGTTGGCCGCCGCGCCTCGTCACCGTGCCGGGCCTGCACGGCAGCGACGGCGCCCATTGGCAGAGCTGGCTCGAACGCCAGTTCGCGCGCTCGCTGCGCGCGGAGCAGGACGACTGGGACGCGCCCGATCTCGCGGTCTGGGGCGCGGGGCTCGCGCGGCGGCTGGCGGGCGAACGCGGGCCGTTCCTGCTGGCCGCGCACAGCTTCGGCTGCCTCGTGGCGGCGCATGCGCTGCAAACGGGCGTGCTGGGCGAACGCGGCGCCGACATTGCCGGCGTGCTGTTCGTCGCGCCCGCGAGTCCCGAGAAGTTCCGCTTTGCCGGCGCGTTCGAGGCGCGGCAGCTTCCCGTGCCGTCCATTCTCATCGGCAGCGAAACCGATCCGTGGATGCCGCTCGAAGGCGCCCGCGCGCTCGCGCAGCAACTGGGCAGCACGTTCGTGAATCTCGGCGATGCGGGACACATCAACACGGCGGCAGGCTTCGGTCCGTGGCCGCGCGCGAAATATTTCGTCGATACGCTGGTCCACGGCGCAGCGCCTGGGCGGTTGCGCGACGAGGCGTTCGACCAGAGCGGTCCGGCGTACGCCTGAGGTCAACGAAACAAACCACAGCAAACCGCCGCGCCGTGCTGCGGCCTCAGCTCGACGGGCAATTGCGCGGTCAACGTTTGGGTTTCCCCTGCCATGGCTAACCTCCGCTAAAGGGTTGCACAGCCCCGCAATGCTGAAGCAACTGGCGAGCCTGCTCTGCCCGTTGGCGAGGTCCGCAGAGGCCGGCTCAGTGCTTGAGCGCCGTCCGCAACAACCGTGCCGTATGCAGCGCGATCATCCCTTCTTCGTCGGTGCGGATCGCGAAAACGGGCACGCGGCTTTCGCGCGTGCTCACGCGTTCGTTGCCCTGACTGCTGCCCACCTCGTTGACTTGCGCGTCGAGCACGGTGCCGAAAAGCGGCGCGAGCCGCTCGCACACCTGCGCGCGGATGGGCGCGGCATGCTCGCCGATGCCCGCCGTGAATACGAGGCCATCGAGGCCGCCTAGCACCACCGCGAGCTTGCCCACGTCCTGCGCGATGCGATACGTATAGAAGTCGATCGCGAGCCTGGCCCGGTCGCTGCCGCTCGCAAGCAATTCGCGCATGTCGCTGCTCAGGCCCGAGAGCCCCTTCAGGCCCGACTCCTGATACAGCACCTTCTCGATGGCGTGGTAGTCCATGCCTTTCGCGATCATCCAGAGCACGGCGCCCGCGTCGAGCGCGCCGCAGCGCGTGCCCATGGGCAGGCCGTCGAGCGCGGTGAGGCCCATGGTCGTCTCCACGCTCTTGCCGTCCTTCATCGCGCACAGGCTCGCGCCGTTGCCCAGATGCGCGACGACCACGCGACCGCGCGCTATGTCGGGCGCGACCTGGTGCAGGTGCCTGGCGATGTACTCGTACGAGAGGCCGTGAAAGCCATAGCGCCGCACGCCTTCGCCGTAATAGCTGTACGGCAGCGCGAAGAGCTGCGCCATGATGTCGTTGCCCGCATGGAACGCGGTGTCGAAGCACGCCACCTGCGGCAGTTCCGGCGCGGCCTGACGCACCGCGAGAATGGCGGCGAGATTGTGCGGCTGATGCAGGGGCGCGAGCGGCGTGAGCGAATCGAGCTCCTGGATCACTTCGTCGTCGATGAGCACGGCGTCGGCGTAACGCGCGCCGCCGTGCACCACGCGATGACCGATCGCGGCGGGCGGCGTGTCGCGCAGGCCCACGGCGAGCACGAGGCGCAACAGGCGAAACGCGGCGTCGTGATCGGCGACCTGGGCGACGGGAAACTTCTCGTCGACGATCAGGCGGCCGTCGGCCATATGCGCGACCACGCGCGGCGCGACGCCGATGCCCTCGATCTGCCCGCCCGCGCCATGCAGCGCGCGTGCACCGCCTTCCACGTGTTCGTCTTCGATCACGCGATACACGGAACACTTGATGCTCGACGAACCCGCATTCACGACGAGCACGACATGGCCTTCCGCGGCCGGCTGGGCTTGACTGCTGCTCACAGGATCTCCGTGGCTTTGCGTGCGCGCCGCGCATGCGCGAGCAGTACGGCGATCGCACAACTGCCGATGCGCGAGCGCACGCTGTCGGCGCGGCTCGTGAGGATGATCGGCACGCGTGCGCCGAGGACGATGCCGGCCGCTTCCGCGCCGGCGAGGAAGGTGAGTTGCTTGGCGAGCATGTTGCCCGCTTCGAGGTCGGGCACGAGCAGGATGTCGGGGTCGCCGGCCACGGGCGAGGTGATGCCCTTGATGCGCGCGGCCTCGGCGCTGATCGCGTTGTCGAAGGCGAGCGGGCCGTCGAGCAGGCCGCCCGTGATCTGGCCGCGGTCGGCCATTTTGCAGAGCGCGGCGGCGTCGATGGTGGAGGGCATCTTCTCGGAGACGGTTTCCACGGCGCCGAGTATGGCGACCTTGGGCGTACCCACGCCAAGCGACTGCACGAGGTCGATCGCGTTGCGCACGATATCTGCCTTGTCGGCGAGCTTGGGGAAGATGTTGACGGCCGCGTCGGTGATGAAAAGCGGCTTGTGGTACGAGGGCACGTCCATCGCGAACACGTGCGAAAGGCGCCGCTCCGTGCGCAGGCCGTTCGCGCCGAGCGCGACTTCGTGGAGCAGCTCGTCGCTGTGCAGGCTGCCCTTCATGAGCAGTTCGGCCTCGCCTTCGCGCACGGCGCGCACCGCGAGTTCGGCGGCGGCGTGGCTGTGCGGCGCGTCGATGATGGTGATGCCGTCGAGGCGCAGGTCGGCTTCCTCGGCCACCGCACGGATCTTCGCTTCGGGGCCGACCAGGATCGGCACGATCAGGCCGAGGTTCGCGGCGTCGAGCGCGCCGGTGAGCGAGGACACGTCGCAGGGATGCGCCACGGCGGTGGGCACGGGCGCAAGGCCGCCGCAACGGGCGAGCAGAACCGAATACTTGTCGGGCGATGACGTCATGGCGGACTCCACTTGGGCATGCATCTGAACCATGCTGCGGCGCGCAAAGCCGTAACAGTGTAGACCAGCGTGAACGAGGCAGCCGCAAAGGTGCGCGCGAGGCCGGCGCGGCATCGTGACGCGTCATGCAAAGTGGGTTGGCGGGCACGCCTGTCATGCTTCGTTCACAGGGCAGGGCGATCATGGAGCAGGCAGCTTTGGCCCGTGGCGAACCTTGACTTTCGGGGAGCCGCCGCCTAAGTTTTTAGATGCCGCAGTGCAACATGATCTGGCTCTTTTCACGTCGCGGCCGCGAGGCGCAGGAAGTGCGTACGCGGCCGCGAATATCTTTTGCCGGCCCCGTTGCCCGCAGTACCGCCGCGCCGCGCAGCTTGAGTGCGGGCGGTAGAACAGGGCAGCGGCCAGGTCCCGCGCGTCATTCGTCGTGAAGGCGCGCGTCCACGGCCCGCGCCGGCCTGGCGCTTGCTTGCCGCAAGGCGAGCCGGCGCCCCCTTAAAGGAGATTCGTCTCGTGGCAGTTTCCACCTCCTCGCCGCAACTTTCGTCGCCGTTTTCGTTTTTGCCCACGTTCGCATCGGGCACCGCTTTCTGGCCCTTCGCGCCATTCTGGCCCCTCGCGGGCGCGTCCGACGAGGAGTCTTCGCCCCGCACGCCGCTGACCGAGGCCGCTTCGGCCGTGTCATCGGCTGTGACCAGGGCAATCGAATCGGCACAATCCGCGCCCACGGCCGCGCAGCCGCTCTACGACTATCTCTACGACGCCTGGCAGCGCAGCGTGCTGTTCCTCGACGTGCTGCGCGAGCGCGGCAATCAGACTTACGTGCATGAGCAGGCGGGCATGCCGCCGGTCCTCGCGTTCGACTACGAAGTGATCGTCGACGGCCGCGAACTCGACGATCCCTGCAATTACGCACTCCTGCGCATCAAGCCCGAAGAGGACGTGCCGACCGACCCGCGCATGCGCCCCTTCGTCGTGATCGATCCGCGTGCGGGCCACGGTCCCGGCATTGCAGGGTTCAAGATGGACAGCGAAGTCGGCATCGCGCTGCGCAAGGGTCACCCGTGCTACTTCGTGACCTTCTTCCCGGTGCCCTGCGAAACGCAGACCATTCAGTCGGTCGCGCAGGCGGAAGCCGTGTTCATTCAACGCGTGCGCGAGATGCATCCCGACGCGGACGGCTTGCCGTTCATCATCGGCAACTGCCAGGGCGGCTGGGCCGCGGCGCTGCTCGCCGCTTCCGCGCCCGCGCTGGTCGGCCCGCTCATGCTCGCGGGCTCGCCGCTGTCGTACTGGGCCGGCGTGCGCGGCAAGAACCCCATGCGCTATTCGGGCGGCATGCTGGGCGGCTCGTGGATGTCCTCGCTCGCAGCGGATCTCGGCGACGGCCGCTTCGACGGTGCGTATCTCGTGCAGAACTTCGAGTACCTCAATCCGGCTAACACGTACTGGGGCAAGCTCTACAACCTCTATTCGAAGGTCGATTCCGAGCGCGAGCGCTTCCTCGAATTCGAGCGCTGGTGGGGCGGCCACTTCCAGTTGAACCGCGCCGAGATCGACTGGATCGTGCAGAACCTTTTCGTGGGCAATCACCTCACGCGCAACGAGGTGTTCGCGAAGAACGCGCGCTCGCCGGTGGACCTGCGCAACATCCGCACGCCGATCATCGTGCTCGCTTCGTGGGGCGACAACATTACGCCGCCGCAACAGGCGCTCAACTGGATTCCCGACCTCTACGCGAGCGTCGACGAGATCGTCGCCAACGAGCAGGTGATCGTGTATTGCCTCCACGACAAGGTGGGGCACCTCGGCATCTTCGTTTCGGCGAGCGTGGCGAATAAGGAGCACACCGAACTATTCTCGGCGCTCGACCTGATCGACGTGCTGCCGCCGGGCCTCTACGAAGCGAAGATCACCGACTCGACGCCGGAAGCCGGGCGCCTCGAAGCGCTCGAAGGGCGCTACGAGATCCGCTTCGAGCGCCGCACCATCGACGACATTCTCGCGCTCGACGACGGCCGCGACGACGAGCAGCCCTTCGAAGTGGTGCGCCGCTTCGCGGAGAACAACCAGCGCATCTATGACCTGTTCGTTTCGCCGTTCGTGCGCGCGTCGACCAATGCGTTCAGCGCGCATGCGCTGCGCGAGTCGCATCCGTCGCGCGTGGAGCGCAGCGTGATAAGCGACGCGAACCCCGCGCTCGGCGTACTGCCCGCCATGGCGGAAGCGGTGCGCGGGCATCGCAAGCCGGTCGCGCCCGACAATCCGTTCACGCTGCTCGAAAAGCAGACTTCGGCCACCATCGAGGCGTCGTGGGATGCGTACCGCGACGCGCGCGACGCCTGGATCGAAAGCACGTTCTACAACGTCTACACCGCGCCGTGGGTGCAGGCCTGGGTGGGCGTGGCGCCCAACGAGCCGCTCGAACCCATCGCGCCGCCGCTCATGGAGCTGCGCAAGGAACTCGCGAATTACCGCCTGCGCGCGGCGCGCGCGCATCTCACCAAGGGCACGCTCGTCGACGCGTTCATGCGTATTGCCGCGTACATCGTCGACGAAATGCATACCGTGCAGTACCGGCCGTTCCAGCGCATGCGCGAACTCGCGCGCGAGTATCTCGGCGATCGCCAGCCGACCATTGCCGAGCTGAAGGAAGCGGCGCGCCGCCAGGGCGCGATCGTGCAGCTCGATCCGCAGGCCGCGATCGACGCCTTGCCCGAGATCGTGCCCGACATGAAGCTGCGCCGGGCGCTGCTCGCGGCCGTGTACCGCATCGCGACCGTTTCGGGGCCGCTCGAAGGCGAGCGGCGCGAGCGCTATCGCCACGTGCAGCGCGCGCTGGGCGTCGAGCCGGGCAGCGAAAAGTCGGGCTTGCCGCCGCTCGATGGAGGCGGATCGTCGGGTGGTGATTCGGGTGCTGGCGGCACAACGGCTGGCTACGGCAGCGCCGAACGGGGCGTCAAGGCATCCGCCGCCGCGCAAGCGGCGCAACCCGAGGCCCCGGCGGCTCCCGCGAAGGTCTCCCGCGCGAAGAGCGCCGCCGCGAGCGAGCACGCGACGCCCACGAAGCCCATGCGTGCGGCGCGCGCTGGCGCGAAGGCGAAGGCCGCGGAGCCGGCTGAAGCGACGAAGGCGCCGGCCGCCGCCAAATCGGCGGCGCGCCGCTCGCGCGCGGCGTCTACGCCCACCTCCACGCGTGCTGCAGGCACGACGGCCACGCGCCGCCGCGCAACGCGCAGCGCGGGCGAGTAAAGAAGCCCGTTTCTGTTTCACCCTCGACGCGCCGCATCCTTGCCGATGCGGCGCGTCGTTTTGATGTCGACACATCGGCAGCCGCATTGCCCACTGCACGCTAACTGCATCCGCGGCCATCACCGGCCGTCATCCACTGCGAGGTCAGCCATGCATACCCCACCCGAACGGCCGCTTGTCGGCATGCGCGCGCTCGTCACCGGCATCGCGAACGCCGATTCCATCGCTTACGGCTGCGCCCGCGCGTTCGCCGATCTCGGCGCGCAGCTCGCCATCACCTATCTCAACGACAAGGCCAAGCCTTACGTCGAACCGCTCGCCAACGAACTGGGCGCGCAACTGCTCCTGCCGCTGAACGTCGAGGAAGACGGTCAGCTCGACGCCGTGTTCGATGCCGTGCGCGAGACGTGGGGGGCGCTCGATATCGTGCTGCATTCCATCGCCTATGCGCCGAAGGAGGATTTGCAGGGCGGTCTGCTCGATTCGTCGGCAAAGGGCTTCGCCTATGCGATGGACGTGTCGTGCCACTCGTTCGTGCGCATGGCGAAGCGCGCCGCGCCGCTCATGCCGCACGGCGGCACGCTCTTCGCGATGAGCTACGACGGCGCGAACCGCGTCGTGCCCAACTACAACCTCATGGGCCCCGTGAAAGCGGCGCTCGAAGCGTCGTGCCGTTATCTCGCGTATGAGCTCGGGCCACTCGGCATTCGCGTGCATGCGATCTCGCCGGGACCGCTCAAAACGCGCGCGGCCTCGGGCCTCCCCGACTTCGACCGCATGCTCGCGGAAGCCGTGGACCGCGCGCCGCTCGGCGAACTCGTCGACATCATGGATGTGGGCTACGCAACCGCGTATCTCGCCACGCGCTACGCGCGCCGCATGAGCGGCAACACCGTGTATATCGACGGCGGCGCGCACATCATGGCGTAGAGATCCACTTAGCACGAAAGCGGAAAAGCAAAGCTCGCATCGGTATAAGCCATACGCCCCGGCTCGCTAGAATCGAGCGTTCGGCCTGCTTGCGAAAATCATGCCGGCAGGCCGAAACGCTTTTCAACGACAGACGGGGACCACCATGGCAGGTTTGGGACGCACGGCGCGCTGGCTCGGCGCGGGCATCATCGCATTGAGTGCAGGGGCGGCGCACGCGGAAACGTCGCTGCTCAACGTCTCGTACGACGTGACGCGCGAACTGTACAAGGACATCAACGCGAGCTTCATTGCCGACTATCAGAAGAAGACCGGCGAGACCCTGTCGATCAAGCAGTCGCACGGGGCTTCGAGCGCGCAGGCGCTCTCGGTGCTGCAAGGCCTGCAAGCCGACGTCGTGACGATGAACCAGCCCAACGACATCGACCTGCTCGCGCAGCAGGGCCATCTCGTGCCCGCGAACTGGCGCACGCGTTTGCCCGACGCGAGTGCGCCCTATACGACGACGATGGTGTTCCTCGTGCGCAAGGGCAATCCGAAGCACATCAAGGACTGGGACGATCTCGCGAAGCCGGGCGTGCAGGTCGTGATCGCCAATCCGAAGACGTCGGGCAATGGCCGCTATGCGTATCTGGCCGCGTGGGGCTATCGCAAGCAGCAGGGCGCGAGCGACGCGCAGGCGCTCGACTTCGAGCGCGCGCTGCTGAAGAACGTGCCGGTGCTCGACGCGGGCGGCCGCGGCGCGACGACGACGTTCACGCAGCGCGACATCGGCGACGTGCTCGTGACCTTCGAAAACGAAGTGGCGCTCATCGACACGGGCGTGGGTGCGAAGGACTTCGAAGCAGTCTATCCCTCGGTGAGCCTGCTGGCGGAGCCGCCGGTGACGATCGTCGACAAGGTCGTGGACAAGCGCGGCACGCGCAAGACCGCGCAGGCGTATCTCGACTATCTGTATTTGCCCGCCGCGCAGGAGATCATCGCGCAGCACCATCTGCGTCCGCGCGATGCCGCCGTGCTCGCGAAGCACGCAAGCGAGTTCAAGCCGATCAAGACCTTCACGGTCGAGCAGGTGTTCGGCAGCTGGCAGAACGCGCAGGCCACGCATTTCGCCGATGGCGGCACGTTCGATCAGATCGTCGCGGACCGCAAGTAATTCGGGCTCACGTAACGACAGCGCATAAAAAAGCGCCTCGCAATGTGCGAGGCGCTTTGCTTTTCAGCTTACGGTTTTAGTACCAGCCGCGATGGCCATTCCACTCGCGGCGGCCGTACCAGCGGTGGCCGTCCCAGTAGCGGTCGCCGTGCCAGCCGACCACGACAGCGGGCGCGTAGGCCACACGCACGGGAGGCGCGACGTAGACCGGACGCGGCGCCACATAAACGGGCTGCGGCGCGACGTACACCGGAGCGGGAGCAACATAAACCGGAGCGGGCACGCCGACGTTCAGGCCGACTACCACACCGGCCATCGCGGTTTGCGAGGCGGCCAGGACGAGCGCTCCAGCACCCAGCGCGGCAAAGAGTTTGGTTTTCATTTTGAGCCCCTTCGGTTGAAGAATCGATGGCTTCAATGTAGCCAGGTGCTCGCCGGCTTGAGTTACCAAACTGCAACAAACTGCGCGCGAATTTTACCGGCGGTAATGGGAGGAAAGGGCGCTCCTCCGCTTGGGGCGGGCTTCCCGCATGTTTGGCGCATGCGGCGGTGTTTCAATTCGTGATCGTCGGGGCAGGTCTGTAATCGGCGCGCCGGGCGCGAAACACCCGGCGCGCGCATGGCCGTCACTGCACCGCGACGCTCGCGAAGTTCTGGCGGCCGAACGGGCTCACCTGATAGCCGCTCACGGTGTTACGCGTGATGGCGGCGGCGGTCGGGTAGCCCAGCGGAATCCACAGGGCCTGGTCGCGGATGATCTGCTGCGCGGCTTCGTAGAGCTTCACGCGCTTGGCCTGATCGGCGGTGGCCTTGCCTTCGGCGATCAGCTTGTCGAGCTGCGGGTCGCAAAAGCGCGCGAAGTTGATGCCCGACTGCACCGCATTGCAGCTAAAGAGCGGCGAGAGGTAGTTGTCGGGGTCGCCGTTGTCGCCGGCCCAGCCCATGAAGAGCGTGTCGTGCTGGCCCTGCTTCGCCTGCTTGATCAGCTCGCCCCACTCGATCACCTTGATCTCGGCCTTCACGCCGATCTTTGCGAAATCGGCCTGCAGCAGCTCGGCGCCCGCTCGCGGGTTCGGGTTCAGCACGCTGCCGTTCGGGCGCACCCAGATCGTGGTCGAGAAGCCGTTGGGGAAGCCCGCGTCGGCGAGTAGCTGCTTCGCCTTCGCCGGGTCATACGGATACGGCTGGATCGACTTGTCGTAGCCCCAGGTGATGGGCGGCCAGGGGTTCGTCGCGGGCGTCGCCGTGTTGTCGAAAATCGCCTTGAGGTAGGTCGTGCGGTCGAACGCCATGTTCAGCGCCTGGCGCACCTTCTGGTTGTCGAGCGGCTTCTTCTGCGTGTTGAGCGCGACGAACGCCGTCATGAACGCGGGCGTTTCCACGACCTTGAGCGACTTTTCGCCCTTCGCCGCGGCCACGTCCTGGGGCTTGGGCGAGAGCGCGATCTGGCATTCGCCGGCCTTCACCTTCTGCGCGCGCACGGCGGCGTCGGGCGTGATCGCGTAGATCAGGCGGTCCACCTTCGGCTTCGGCCCCCAGTAGGTCGGGTTCACGTCGTAGCGGATCAGCGCGTCCTTCGTGTAGCTCTTGAGCGAGAACGGGCCCGTGCCCACCGGCTTCGCGTTCAGGTCGACCTGGTTGCCGGCTTTAAGCAACTGGTCGGCGTACTCGGACGAATAGATCGAGGCGAAACCCATCGTGAGGATCGAGAGGAACGTGGCGTTCGGCTCGTTGAGTTCGAACTTCACCGTGTTCGCGTCGACCTTCGTGACCGACTTCACGAGCTTGACGAGCCCCATCGACTGCGCGTGCGGGAAGCCGCTCGCGCCTGCCACCTTGTGCCACGGATTGTTCGCGTCGAGCATGCGGTCGAACGTGAAGACCACGTCGTCGGCGTTGAGCGTGCGCGTGGGCTTGAACCATTCGGTCGTCTGGAACGCCACGTTGGGCCGCAGATGGAACGTATAGGTCAGGCCGTCGGCGCTCACTTCCCACTTCTCTGCGAGCGAGGGCACGACCTTCTTTTGCGCTTCGTCGTAGGCCACGAGCGAATTGAAGATGACGTCGGCGGACGCGTTGGTCGTGACGAGCGAGTTGAACTGCACGACGTCGAAGCCATCGGGGCTCGACTCCGTGCAGACCGTCAGCGGCTTGGCGAGCGCGGGCGTGGCCGCGAACGCGCAAGCGGCGCCGAGCGCGGTCGCAAGCACGAATCCAGGCACAAGCGTGCGCGCGGTGGGCGAGGTGAAGCGCATGGGATCTCCGTAGTTCTGCGGTGGCGGGCGGCGCCCCGTTTTGTTCGCGATTTTGTTCGCTGCGGGAGAGGCGAGAAGACTATGAAGGGCGTCCGGACGAGCCAAGCTTATCGAAGGGAATTTGCCGAGACAACAATTTAATCCACATACCCATATGGCATGCGGACCCCGTGCAGCGAGCCCTGGTGGCTTACTGGCTCGCCGCGCGCGGCTTGCGCGGCGCCTTTTCGAACACGCGGTCGTAGACCCAGCGCGGCAGCGCGCGCAGCATCGTGGCGGCCACGCGCATCGGCCACGGGAACACCGCGAACGACGTGCCGCGGGCAATGGCTTGCGCGGTCTTCGCCGCGAACTGGTCCGCGTTCATCAGGAAGGGCATGCGGTAGGGGTTCTTCGCCGTCATCGGCGTGCGGATATAGCCCGGCGCGATGGTGACCACGGGCACGCCGAACGGACGCATTTCCACACGCAGCGCTTCGAGGTAGGCGAGCGCCGCGGCCTTCGAGGCGCTGTACGCGCCCGAGCCCGGCAGCCCGCGCACGCCGGCCACGCTCGCGATGCCCACGAGCGTGCCGCGCCTTGCCTGCGCCATCGCCGAAGCGAACGGCTCGAAGGTGGCGACCATGCCGAAGTAGTTGGTGTCCATCACGTCGCGGAACGTGGCGAGATCGCCTTCGCCCGTCAGCACGCCGCGGCTCACGCCCGCATTGGCGATGACGATATCGGGCATGCCGTGCTGCGCGATGAAGTCGCGCGCGGCGGCGGCGAGCGCATCGGCGTCGCGCACGTCGGCGGGATAGATGGAGATGGGGTGATCGGGGTGGGACTGCCGGAAGCCGGCAAGGGCCTCGCCGCGGCGCGCGACGAGCCCGAGAATCGCGCCCTGCCGCGCGTATTCGGCTGCGAGCGCGGCGCCAATGCCGCTCGACGCGCCGGTGATGAAGACCTTCAATGGCGCGTCTTGCATGGCACTGTGCATCACATCTTCTTCGCGCGGATTTGCGAGATGATGAAGTCCATCACCTGGAGCGTGCCCGGCAGCGCCTTGTCTTCCGGACCCTGGACCATGGCCGGGCCGGTTTCGTACTTGCCCTGGATGGCGATGGTCGGCACGCCGTCGATCTTGTAGGCGTCGAGCAGGGCCTTGTCACGCTGCAGCGCGCTCTGCGTCGAGAACGAGTTGTACGCTTCCATGTACTTCTTCGAATCCACACCTTGCGTGGCGAGGAACTTCGCCTGCTCTTCCGGCGTGAGCAGGTAGTTCTTGTTCACGTGGATTTCGTGGAACACGACCGGCGTGAGCTTCTGGGCGAGGCCGAGCGCGTCGAGCGCGTAGTACATCTTCGAATGCGGGATGAAATCGTCACGGAATGCCACCGGCACGCGCTTGAAGACGACGTCCGGGCCCTGCTTCTTGATCCACGATTCGAGGTACGGGTCGAACGCGTTGCAGTGCGGGCAGCCGTACCAGAAGAATTCGATCACCGAGATCTTGCCCGCGGGCACGTCGAGCGCCTGGGGCGCCTTCAGGACCGTGTAGTCCTTGCCGGCCACGGGTGCGTCGCCCGAGGCGTGGGCCACGCCGGCGATCAGCGAAAGCGAGAGAAAAAGCGTACCGAGAAGTCGTTTCATGGCGTAGGAATCCACTGTTCTTGGACCGGCGGCGGCCGGTTGTTTGCCGCAGGACGCCGCTCACGCGAACCTGGCGCGTGCGGGTGCTGCGCGGATGTTGCTTGCGTATTGCTTATTGCGGGCGCCGCGCCGCGGGATGCGCGGCGCGGACGGCGATTACTGCTTCGTGAAGCGGATGACGGCCGTATCGATACCGGCATCGGACAGGCGCTGACGCGTCGAGTTCATATCGTCGAACTTCGTGAACGGACCGATGCGCACGCGGTAGTACGTCACGCCGCCGGCGTCACGCTGCGTCACCTTCGATTCGAACCCCTGGAACGCGAGGCGCGCGCGCTGCTGCTCGGCGTCGCCCGACGTCTTGTACGCGCCCACCTGCAGGAAGTAGCCGGTGTTGGCGTCGCCCGGTGCGGGCGTGGCGCTGCCGGGCTTGGCGGCCGGCGGCGTCGGCACCGCGTTGGCGGGCTTCTGCGGCTGGTTGTTCGCGAGGATCTGCGCCGGGTTGCTCGTCGAGTTGCTGGCCGACTGCGGCTTCTTCGCGATAGCCGTGCCGCTCGTGACGTTTTCACCCGTCGACGGCTGCGGCGCGACGGCCATACCGTTGTTGTTGTTCGCACCCGAGGGCGGCACTTCGACGATCTGCGGCTCTTCGAGCATGCCCGAGGACTGCGACTGGTTCGTGGTCTGGCCCGGCGCCGTGTTGGGCGGCGTGCTTTGCGCGGCCTGCGGCACCGGCTGGCCCGGCGACTTGCCTTGCAGCACGCGGTTCGGGTCGACCTGCTCGTTGTTCTGACTGACGTCGGAAGCGGCCGCCGGCGCGACCTTCGAAACGAATGGCGTGGGCGCGCGCGTGATATAGAGCGCCACCACCACCGCGATCGCAAGGCCGACGATCAGGCCCAGCACGATGCCGAGAAAGGTTCCCCCGGACTGCTTCGACTGCTGTTTTGTAGTGCGGCGCGGTTTTGCCATCGTCTGAATCACCTGCAAACAAGAGAATCCTGGAATGGCCGTCCGCGCGAGGCGGCGGCCCCAAACGTGTTGCTGTGCGCGGGTATCGCAGTCTGGCGATTGCCCGCGCGTCTCGTTACATGCGCTCGGGCGCGGACACGCCGATCACGGCCAGGCCGTTCGCGAGCACCCGGCGCGTGGCCGCGAGGAGGGCGACGCGGGCGTCGCGCTCGGCGACGTCGTCGACGAGAACGCGTTCGGCATTGTAGAACGAGTGAAACTCAGCGGCGAGTTCGCGCAGGTAGAACGCCACCGCGTGCGGCGCGAGTTCGCTGGCCGCATGCGTGAGCATGTCGGGGAACTCGCCGAGTTTCGCAATGAGCGCGAGCGCGCGTTCGCTCGCGAGCGGCGCGAGATCGACCTTGGGCAGCGCGGCCAGATCGCCGCCGAACTTGCCCTGCCAGTCGCCGAGAATCGACGAGATGCGCGCGTGCGCGTACTGCACGTAGTACACCGGGTTTTCGTCGTTTTCCTTCAGCGCGAGGTCGATGTCGAACACGAATTCGGTGTCGGCCTTGCGCGAGATGAGGAAGAAGCGCACGGCGTCGCGGCCGCGGCGGATGGTCGCCTCGTCGAGCAGGTCGGGCGAGACTTCGCTGCCGGGGTTCGCGCCGCCCGACCATTCGATCAGGTCGCGCACCGTCACGTAGCTGCCCGCGCGCTTGGAGATTTTGACTTCCTGGCCGTCGCGCATCACCGTGACCATCTTGTGCAGCACGTAGTCGGGATAGCCCTTCGGAATGCCGATGCCGAGCGCCTGCAGGCCCGCGCGCACGCGCGCGATGGTGCCGTGGTGGTCGGAGCCCTGGATGTTGATGACCTTCGTGAAGCCGCGCTCCCACTTGGTGACGTGGTAGGCCACGTCGGGCAGGAAGTAGGTGTAGGTGCCGTCGGACTTGCGCATCACGCGGTCCTTGTCGTCGCCGTAGTCGGTGGTCTTGAGCCACAGCGCGCCTTCCTGCTCGTAGGTCTCGCCCGAAGCGACCAGCGCCTCGACGGTCTTCTCGACGCGGCCTTCCGTGTACAGCGACGACTCGAGGTAGTAGCGGTCGAACTTCACGCCGAACGCCTGCAAGTCGAGATCCTGCTCGTGGCGCAGATAAGCCACGGCGAAGCGGCGGATCGCTTCGAGGTTTTCCGGGTCCTTCTCGCCCGTGACGGGCTCGCCGTCCTTGGCCGCGACGGTCTCGCCCGCGAGATAGTCGCGTGCGATGTCGGCGATGTATTCGCCGTTGTAGGCGGCCTCGGGCCATTCGGCGTCGCCGGGCTTGAAGCCGCGTGCGCGCGCCTGGGTGGACACGGCGAGGTTGCCGATCTGCACACCTGCGTCGTTGTAGTAGAACTCGCGGTGCACGTCATAGCCTTGCGAGCCGAGCACGTTCGAGATGGCGTCGCCGAGCGCGGCCTGACGGCCGTGGCCCACGTGCAGCGGGCCCGTGGGGTTGGCCGAGACGAACTCGACGAGCACGCGCTTGCCGGCTTCGCGCTGCGAGCGGCCGAATGCCTCGCCCTGCTCGAACACGGCGCCGATCACGGCGCGCTTCGCTTGGGCGGTGAGGCGCAGGTTGATAAAGCCGGGGCCGGCCACTTCGGCGGCCTCGACGAGCCCTGCGGCCTCGGGCTGGGCGAGCACGGCGTCGACGATCTGCTGGGCGAGCTGGCGCGGGTTCGCGCGCATGGGTTTGGCGAGCTGCATCGCGACGTTGCAGGCGACATCGCCATGCGCGGCGACCTTCGGGCGCTCGAGCGTGATCGCGGGCACGACGAATGCGGCTTCGCTCGCGCCTTCGGTGGCCTTCGCCACCTGGGCTACGGCTTGCGCGAGCAGGGTCTCCAAGGTGTGTTTCTGTGCGGGCAGCATGCTGGTTGCAAGTCCTGTGCGGGTAATGGGATGCGGGGCCGGCGCTTAAGGGGGATGGCCTCAGGCTGCCGGCGCGGACCGCCGAATACGGGTGAGGGCGCGCCGGCCTTGCGGCAGGCCGCCTGCCATGCGCCAATGCGCGGGCGGCCTCGTTGCGGCAGGCGGCGTGGCGGCGTACCGGACGCCGGAACGACCGGGCGCCGCGCCCTGCGGGTAATTCCGTCCTGACGGATTTTAGCAGGTGCTAATATGTGAAATGAGGTAGCGCGACATGGGCCGCCTTGACCCGTCTGGCTTCGCAAGCCGGAGCGTCACGCGCAGATCCAAAAAATCATAAAGGGAACAGACATGCTGGTTACTTTTAAATGCCATGCGGCGCCTGATGTCATGATGCTGGAGAACCTCGCACAATACCTTCTCGGCATCATCGGCAAGCGGCTCGGCCCGCACGGCGTGATTACCCACGACGAACTCGACACCGCCATCGCCAAGCTCGAAGCGGCCATCGTCACGGACAAGAAAGAGCGCCACGAGCAGGAGGGCCACTATCACGAAGGCGAGGATGGCCACTTGCATCACGAACTGCCTGTCGGCCTCGCGCAACGCGCCTTTCCTTTCCTCGATATGCTGCGCGCCGCAAAGAAGGAAGACAACGACGTTCTGTGGGGCATTTGAGGTCCCTGGTCGAGGTCGCTGAGCGGCAAAGCCGTGGTTGCGCTGCGCCCATTGCGCGCACCGGCTAGCGTGCGACGCCGAGGCTGCCCCGGCTGAATCGACGCTCCAAAAGCAAAGAGCCCGCATTTGCGGGCTCTTTGCTTTGGTCCAGCGTTTTTCACATCACTCGCTGGCGGGCGCCGCCTCGGCAGCGGAAGCCTCCGACTTCTTCATCTTCTTTTTCTTCGGCTTCTTCACGTGCTTTTCGGTGGGCGCCGAATACGACGTCGCCGGGCTCGCCTGCTCCGGCGCGGAGGCCGGCTGGGCGAACGACGGCTGCGCAAGCGCCGCGACGCCGAAGGCGGTCAACATCAACATCAGCTTCTTCATACGATTTCTCCGTCGAGGTTGCTTCGATTTTGCGTTTTAAGGATTTGCTGATGATCGAGCCGGCGCGGCGTTGCCGCGTGTGGCCGGGCGTCATGCAGGCGATACCGGGTCTTGCCGGGCCATCTTACAAAGCCGAAAAATCGCGCGCGCGTAATCTTCACCTTGCCGGATGGCATATGTCGGGCGGTGACAACAGGCGGTAGTACAGCGGGAGAAAGCGCGCCACCCCGGGGCGGCGCGCTGTGTGGCCTGGAAGCGCGGCTTAGAGCTGCGGCGCGAGCGCGCGGCGGGCGTCTTCGTCGGAGAGCGACATGCGGCGCGCGTAGTCGGCGAGCTGGTCCTGGCCGATCTTGCCCACCGAGAAGTACGTGCTGTCCGGATGCGCGAGGTAGAAGCCCGAAACGCTCGCGGCCGGCAGCATGGCGAGCGATTCCGTCACGCTCATGCCGACTTCGCCCGCCTGCAGGAAGTCGAACATGTCGCGCTTCACGAGGTGGTCCGGGCAGGCCGGGTAGCCCGGCGCCGGGCGAACGCCCGCGTACTTCTCGGCGATCAGCGCGTCGTTGTCGAGCGTTTCGCTGGCCGCATAGCCCCACAGGTCGCGGCGCACGCGTGCGTGCATCGCCTCGGCGAACGCTTCCGCGAAGCGGTCCGCGAGCGCCTTGAGCATGATCGCGCTGTAGTCGTCGTGGTCCTTCTCGAACTGCGCTTCCTTCACGTCGACGCCGATGCCCGCCGTGACCGCGAACATGCCGATGTAGTCGGCCACGCCCGAGTCCTTCGGCGCGATGAAGTCGGCCAGCGAGCGGTTGGGGCGCATCACGCCGTCCACCACGGGGCGCACCGACTGCTGGCGCAAATTGCGCCACGTGAGCGCGACTTCGCTGCGCGATTCGTCGGTGTAGATTTCGATGTCGTCGTCGTTGACCGTGTTCGCGGGCAACAGCGCGATCACGCCGTTGGCCTGCAGCCAGCGGCCTTGAATCAGGCGCGAGAGCATCGACTTCGCGTCGGAGAACACCTTGCGCGCCGACTCACCCACGATTTCGTCGTTGAGGATCTGCGGATAGGGGCCGGCGAGATCCCACGTCTGGAAGAACGGACCCCAGTCGATGTAATTCGCGAGCTCGTTCAAGTCGAAGTTCTTGAACACGCGGCGGCCGATGAACTTCGGCTTCACGGGCTGGAAGTTCGCCCAGTCGATCTTCGTCTTGTTCGCGCGCGCTTCTTCGAGCGTCACGAGCGGCGTGGCCTTCTTGTTCGCGTGCTGGTCGCGAATGCGGTCGTAGTCGGTCTTGAGATCGTCGATGAACTTCGTTGCGCCTTCATCCGAAAGCAGGCTCGACGCCACCGAAACCGAACGCGACGCGTCCGGCACGTACACGACCGGGCCTTCGTAGTGCGGCGCGATTTTCACGGCCGTATGCACGCGCGAGGTGGTCGCGCCGCCAATCAGCAGCGGAATCTTCTTGATGCGGAAGTAGTCGTCGCGCTGCATTTCGCTCGCCACGTAGGCCATTTCCTCGAGCGACGGCGTAATGAGCCCCGAGAGACCGACGATATCCGCGCCTTCGACCTTCGCCTTCGCGAGGATCTCGTTGCACGGGACCATCACGCCCATGTTGACCACTTCGAAGTTATTGCACTGGAGCACCACCGACACGATGTTCTTGCCGATGTCGTGCACGTCGCCCTTCACGGTCGCGATGACGATCTTGCCCTTCGCTCGCACGTCGGCGCCCGATTCGGCGAGCAGGCGCTTTTCTTCCTCGATGAACGGAATGAGGTGCGCCACGGCCTGCTTCATCACGCGCGCCGACTTCACGACCTGCGGCAGGAACATCTTGCCCTGGCCGAACAGGTCGCCGACGATGTTCATGCCGTCCATGAGCGGGCCTTCGATCACGTTGATCGGCCGCCCGCCCGCGCCCATGATCTTCACGCGCGCTTCTTCGGTGTCCTCGACAATGAAGTTCGTGATGCCGAGCACGAGCGCGTGCGCAAGACGCTTTTCCACGTCCTGGTTGCGCCACTCGAGGTTCTCTTCCTTCTTGGCCGCGCCGGTCTTGAACTTGTCGGCAATTTCGAGCAGGCGGTCGGTGGCGTCGTCGCGGCGGTTGAGCACCACGTCTTCCACGCGCTCGCGCAACTCGGCGTCGAGGTCGGCATACACGCCGAGCTGGCCCGCGTTCACGATGCCCATGTCCATGCCGGCCTGAATGGCGTGGTAGAGGAACACGGTGTGGATCGCCTCGCGCACCGGGTCGTTGCCGCGGAACGAGAACGACACGTTCGACACACCGCCGCTGATCTTCGCGTAGGGCAGGTTCTGCTTGATCCAGCGCGTGGCGTTGATGAAGTCCACCGCGTAGTTGTTGTGTTCCTCGATGCCCGTCGCCACCGCGAAGATGTTCGGGTCGAAGATGATGTCCTCGGGCGGGAAGCCCACTTCGTTCACGAGGATGTCGTAGGAGCGCTTGCAGATCTCGGTCTTGCGCGCGAACGTGTCGGCCTGGCCCTGCTCGTCGAACGCCATCACCACGCTCGCCGCGCCGTAGCGGCGAATGAGCTTCGCGTGATGCACGAACTGCTCCTTGCCTTCCTTGAGCGAGATCGAGTTGACGATGGCCTTGCCCTGCACGCACTGCAGGCCCGCTTCGATCACGTCCCACTTCGACGAGTCGATCATGATCGGCACGCGCGCGATGTCGGGCTCGGAAGCGATGAGGTTCATGAAGCGCACCATCGCCGCCTTCGAGTCGAGCATGGCTTCGTCCATGTTGACGTCGATGACCTGCGCGCCGTTCTCGACCTGCTGGCGCGCAACCGCGAGCGCCTCGTCGAACTGGCCGTTGAGAATCATCCGCGCGAAGGCCTTCGAGCCGGTCACGTTGGTGCGCTCGCCCACGTTGATGAACAGCGTGCCTTCGGTCACGTTGAAGGGTTCGAGGCCGGAAAGCCGCAGGGTATGGTCAGTCATGGCGTGGGACCGGATCGTATGTTGTCGGATGTGAGCGGGGGCTTTCGAGCCGTTTCGTCAGGCGGCGTCGCGATACTGGCCGGGCCAGCGGCGCGGCTTGATTTCGGCGAGCGCCTTCGCGATGGCCGCGATGTGCTCAGGCGTCGTGCCGCAGCAGCCGCCCGCCACGTTCACGAGACCGGCGCTTGCGAATTCCTTGAGCAGTGTCGACGTATCGGCGGGCAGTTCGTCGAAGCCCGTGTCGCTCATCGGGTTGGGCAGGCCGGCATTCGGATAGCACGAGACGTAGGTGTCGCACAGCTTCGCAAGCTCGGCGATGTACGGGCGCATGAGCGCCGCGCCCAGCGCGCAGTTCAGGCCGAACGTGAGCGGTTTGGCGTGGCGCAGCGAGTTCCAGAATGCCTCGACCGTCTGGCCCGAGAGAATGCGGCCCGAGGCGTCGGTCACGGTGCCCGAGATCATGATCGGCAGATTCTCGCCCGTGTCTTCGAAGAGCTGGTCGAGTGCGAAGAGCGCGGCCTTGGCGTTGAGCGTGTCGAAGATCGTCTCGACGAGGAACAGGTCGCAGCCGCCGTCCATGAGCGCTTTGGCCTGCTCGTAGTACGCGCGGCGCAGTTCTTCGAACGTGACGTTGCGCGCGCCCGGATCGTTTACGTCGGGCGAGATGCTCGCCGTTTTCGGCGTCGGTCCGATTGCGCCCGCGGCGAAGCGCGGCTTGTCCGGCGTCGAATACTTTTCGCACGCGGCGCGCGCGAGCTTCGCCGACTCGATGTTCATCTCGATGGCGAGCTCGCCCATGCCGTAGTCGTCCTGGGCCACCGTGGTCGCGCCGAACGTGTTGGTCTCGATGATGTCCGCGCCCGCCGCGAGATACTGCTCGTGAATCTCACTGATGATTTGCGGCTGCGTGAGCGAGAGCAGTTCGTTGTTGCCCTTGATGTCGCGCGGATAATCCTTGAAGCGCTCGCCGCGGTAAGCGGCTTCGTCGAGCTTGTAGCGCTGGATCATCGTGCCCATCGCGCCGTCGAGAATCAGGATGCGCGAGGCGAGCAGCGCGGGAAGCGCTGCGCCGCGCGTGTATTTGGCGTCCCCGGCGGGGCGCGAGGCAAGGGCTGCGGGCTGGTTCATGGGATCGCGGGCGGGCGTGGTGCCGGTTGAACTGGGAAACCTCACATTGTAGCCGCTGCGGCAATGGGCCGCTGTCGGCGGCGTCGCGCGCAGGCAACCCCTGTGGCGCGCGCCGAACATCCAAAAGAAAACCCCGCACGGCAAGCCGGACGGGGTTTCGTGTGAAGGACGCTGCGCGTTGAGTGCCGCGGGGTGCGCTAGCGTCAGTGAAGCACGACAGGTTGCTGCATGAGGCTATCGAACTGTCCGAGGAATTCGTCGACTTCGTCGAGCGACTGGTCTTCGTCCATCAGCTTTTGCACGTCTTCGCGAAAACGTGCCGCCATCACGCCGTCGATGAAGATCTCGCGGCGTGCGTTCTTGTCGACGATCTCGTAGCCGCCTGCGCGCATGGCGCTGTGGCCGTCCTGCGGTGGGAACTCGACGACGCAATAGTTGGGACTGTTGTAGATCATTTGCATGGCGACACTCCTTTTTCCTGTGCTCCCTGACCTTCTCGGTCAATAGTTGGAGCGTTCGTTCTGGAATTCAAGGGGTGGGTCCCGCATCACCTCTTATGTGGACTGCTCTCCCTTTTTATACTTCACTTCTCAACGGCGTCTGCTGCCACTGCCATGATGCTTTTACTTCGAACTACTTAGACCAACTGCTTGAGAAACGTTTCGAGCAATGCGGTGAAACGGTGCGACTCCTCTACCGGGGCCAGATGCGCGGCATCGAGCACCACGAAATGCGACCCTTCAATCGCTTTTGCAAGGGCTTGCGTGACGGCCATGGGCGTGCCGCTGTCGTGGCGGCCCGCGACTGCGAGCGTCGGCACGCGCAGTTGTGCGAGCCTTCTTTCCACGTCGAAATCGCGTATCGCCTCGCAGGCCATCGCATAGCCTTCTGAAGGGGTCCGTAATAAAACGTCACAAATCCGCTCGACAGTCGGCGCATGCGCGTGCCGGAAGTCGGCGGTGAACCAGCGCGCCATCGTCGCGTCGACGAGCGCTCCGAGACCGTCGCTGCGCACCGTGGCGGCGCGATCGTTCCATGTTTCGCGCGCTTGTAGCGGCGTGTGGCTTGCCGTGTCGCAAAGCGTGAGCGTCGTCACGCGTTCTGGGTAATCGAGCGCGAACTGCTGCGCGATCATGCCGCCCATCGACATGCCAACGAGATGCGCATGCTCGATGCCGGTTGCGTCGAAAAGCGCATCGAGGTCGGCGGCAAGATCGGCGATGCCGAAGGGCTCGCTCGCAACGGCGCTTGCGCCATGACCGCGCACGTCGTAGCGCAGCACGCTGTGGCGATGGCGAAAATGTCCTGCGAGCGTGTCCCACACGCCGAGACCGCCGCCCAGTTGGTGAATGAACGCCAGCGCGGGCCCACCGCTCCTGTCGTCGAAGACATAGTGCGTATCGATGCCGTTGACAGTCACTTGCATGGGTTCCTCCTTCGCCTTCCAGGCTGGGAGTCAAGCCGTTTGCGAGGTACTGCATGCACGCGATGCTAGTGGAGCAATCCGCGCGCCTGGGGCACGCAGATGATGCGCGATGCGATGTTCGTTAGCTTGTGTGTCGCGTCCCTGTTTGCTGCGCTGGTTTTTCGCTATTTATTCGGTGGTGCCGATTTTGTCCGTGTTTGCAGCGGTATATCGGTTTGTTCGTGCTGGTCCGTAGTGTTCGCGCGGTGTCGTGCTGCCGTGTTTCGTCTGCTTGTTTTTTGGGCCCTTCGTGCTGCGCGCGATGCCTTGCGATCCTTGACCTATGGCTCGATTCCAGTATGCGCTATTTCGCGAGATTGTGTCGTGAAGCGGGCCATCCGGATCGAGCAGTGCGTGCGCTTGCGCGCTCAGGGATGCTCGGGTGCCGGGCCCGGCGAGACGGCCGACGGTTGCGCTTCATTCGTGGACGGTTGCGGCGGTGAATCTGTCTGCGTATTGGCGGATGGTGACGGCGCTGCCGGCGCTTGTGGTTGCGGTGCAGGCGCGGCTTCCGGTGTTGCGGATTGTGCCGATGTTGTGTCGGGTGCCGCGTTGGGCGTCGTGGCGGTCGTGGCGCGCGATGTTGCGTCTGGTGTTGCGTCGATCGTTGCGCCGGATGAAAGTTTCGGCGATGCGTTCGCAGCGCCTTCGTTCGCAGCGCCTTCGCTCGGCGGCGTGGACTCGCTCGTCGCCGTGTCAGCGGCCGGCACCGTGAGCGCGCCACGCCACACCAGTTCGAACTGGTTGCCATTCGGTTCGGTCTGCACGAGGCGCACGGGCAGCCAGCCGAGCGACGGCGCGAGCCACACGTCGATGCGCCGCTTGTCGCCCTCGCGGCGCGGCAGACGCATGAAATGGCGCGCCGTGACGTAGCCATGATCGGTGCTCACTGTTTCGTCGCCGATCGTGGTGATGGGCCAGGTCTCGCCGCTGTCGTTGTCCGCGACATAGAACTCGCGCGTGACGCCCGGCTTGTATGCGTCGGGGTCGCCGCGCACGAGGCTCGCGAGCTGCATCACCATGCTGAAGCGGTCCTGCGCGCCATCGGGCAACGCAAGCGAGTTCGGCGTGCGTGTGAACACGATCTGCTTGTCGGTGCGGTTGAAAACCGTCACGTCCGATGGACGATGGCCGCGCTTTTCGATGTACTGATCGGGCGCGAGGCCGAAAGCGTCCACGCGGCCCTTGCTGGTCCAGCTGAACTCGCCGACGAAGGGCAGGGGCACGCGCACGACCATCTCGTAGCGTTGTGCATCGCTCGACCAGTGGATCGTGCCCGGCTGATTGCGCACGCCGTTATAGAACGTGTCGTATTGCAGTTCGCCCGACGGGGGCACCGAAAACTTCAGTCCGTGCGAAGCCTGCGCGGCTTGTGCCGAAGGCTGCTTGTCGTTGCCGGGCGCTGCGTTTGCCGTGCCGTTTGTGCTAGTCGTGCCGGGGGCGCTCGCGCTTGCATCCGATGCGGCTGCGGGTGCGGACGCCGCCTGCGTATCCGGCGGCGAGGCTGGCGCTTTGGGGTGCGGCTTTGGCGGCGTCACGGCGTGCAGCGTGTGCGGCTCGGCGGGCTTTGGCGTGGGTTTGGGCGCGGCATGCGCGGGCGCCGCCGCGGGGCCCGCGGGCCGTGCCTCGCGTTCGATGCGCTCGGGCTTGAGGAGCGCCACTTGCACCGGCACGCGCACATGCGCGACAGGCGGCGGTGCGCCGTGATGCCGCTCGAACCATTCGGCCGCGAGCCAGTGGAGCGCCGTGACCGCGACGAACACGCCCACCCAGCGCCACGCGCGCACGCGCTGGGGCGTGCGGGTGTCGGTGTCGAGGCGGCGTGCCTCGCGTGGAGCGGCTGGGGTGGACATCGGCGGGTCGTGGGTCGGTATCTGTCGTACGTTACTGTGACACAACCCGTCGGGTGCGCGCAGAAAGGCAGACGCCGTGCGAGTCGGGGTCGCAAGGATGCCGGCCGAGGCTTTCCGCTCTCAGCGCGGTGTCGGACTGTACCCCAATTCGTAGGACAGCTTTTCGGCGCACGCACGCAACGCTGTATCCACCGCGCCATTCCAGCCGATATCGAACGCGCCTTCGTGGCCGAGCGCGATGAGCCCGAGCGCAAGCTCACCGCTCGCGTCGAAAACAGGCGTGCAGAATGCGTGGATGGTTGGCAGCAGCATGCCTTCCACGCGCGCCGCGCCATGCTCGCGAACTTCCGCGAGCGCGCGTTCGAGCGCTTCTGCGGTGCGCGGCGTCGAGCCGTATGAGTAGTGCTGCGCGCCTGCGAGTTCGCGCTCGATCATGGGCGCGGTCTTGCTGCGCGGCAGATAGGCGGCGAATAGCAGGCCAGTGGCGGAGCTGAGCATCGGCATGACGTCGCCGAGCTTGAGCGATGCTTTCGCGGGGTGGCTCGACTCCAGCCAGTGCACGACGGTCGGCCCCTGGTTGCCCCACACGGCGATGCCCACGGTGATGTCGAGCGCGTCGCGCAGTTCGGTGAGCGCGAGGCGCGCGAGTTTGACGCCGTCCACGCGCGCGAGGCGCGCGAGCCCAAGCTGCAACGCGAAGCCGCCCAGTTCGTAGCGCCCCGAGAGCGGGTCTTGCGCGACCACGCCAAGACGCATGAAGCTCACGAGATAGCGATGCGCCTTCGCCGGGCTCATGCCCGCGCGCTGCGCGAGGTCGCGCAGCATCATCGCGCGCGGCTCGCTCGTGAGCACCTCGAGCAGGCGAAAGCCCACTTCGATCGACTGGATGCCGGAGCGCAGCTTTTCTTCGCCGGTTTCGGCGCCTTCCGAGGCCTCAGCGGCATCGAGGGCGTCAGCGAGATCTTCGGCGTTCGTGGTATCGGTGGCGTCGGTGGCGCTCGCGCGCGGCGAGGCGGATCGGACGGTTGGCGGCATGGAGGCGTTGTGGTGTTCGAACGTACGACGACTGAGTGGCAACTGCAGACATACGGCGCGCCCGCTTGGGGCCTGCCGATTCACCATCGTAGAATACATTTCCCTTATCGTCACTCACGTCTGATTCCATGAAACTTGCCACGCTGAAGGACGGCACCCGCGACGGGCAGCTGATCGTCGTTTCCCGCGACCTGCGCAGCGCCGCCATCGCCGACGCGATCGCCCCCACGCTGCAGCGCGTGCTCGACGACTGGCGCTTCTACGCGCCGCAGCTCGCCGAGCTGTACGACGCGCTCAACTACGGGCGCGCGCGCAACGCGTTCAGCTTCGACTCGCGCGACTGCATGGCGCCGCTGCCGCGTGCGTACCAATGGGCAGACGGCTCGTCGTACGTGAATCACGTCGAGCTCGTGCGTCGCGCGCGCGGCGCCGAGATGCCCGCCGAGTTCTGGACCGACCCGCTCATGTACCAGGGAGGCAGCGACGACTTCATCGGGCCGTGCGACGACATCGTGTGCGCGTCCGAGGCGTTCGGCATCGACTTCGAAGCCGAAGTCGCCGTCGTGACCGGCGACGTGCCGATGGGCGCAAGCCCCGACGAAGCGCTGCGGGCCGTGCGGCTCGTCACGCTCGTCAACGACGTCTCGCTGCGCAACCTCATTCCTGCGGAACTCGCGAAGGGCTTCGGCTTTTTCCAGAGCAAGCCGGCCAGCGCGTTCGCGCCGGTGATGGTCACGCCCGACGAACTCGGCGAGCACTGGCGCGAAGGGCGCGTGCACCTGCCGCTTATCGTGCACTGGAACGGCAAGAAGGTCGGCCAGCCCGACGCAGGCACGGACATGGTCTTCCACTTCGGCCAGTTGATCGCGCACGCCGCGAAAACGCGCAATCTGCGCGCGGGCGCCATCGTGGGTTCGGGCACGGTGTCGAACAAGGACGCCAAGCGCGGCTACTGCTGCATTGCCGAGAAGCGCTGCCTCGAAATGATCGAAAGCGGCCAGGCGAGCACCGAGTTCATGAAGTTCGGCGACAGCGTGAAGATCGAGATGCTCGACGAAGCGGGCAAGTCGATTTTCGGCGCGATCGATCAGGCGGTAGTGTCGCTCCACGGCGAGCAGTGAAGCACAAGCGACACGCAAGCGCTGAAGGGTTTCGCCGGATGCCGCGCGCCACGCGTGCGGCTACACTGGCGAACGCCTTTTTTCTTCACGAGCAACGAGGGGATCAGTAAAAGCACGAGCCGTAGAAGCACGCAACATCCAAACGTAAAACGACAAGGAGACACCGTGAACGCTTCTCGCCCCAGCCGTCTTGCTGCACGCATCGCCTGGCTTTTCAGCCTCTGTGCGCCCACGCTTGCGCTCGCGCAGGTCAAGATCGGCCTCGTGCTTTCACTCACCGGGCCGGCCGCCTCGCTCGGCATTCCCGCGCACGACACCGCTGCGATGTTCCCCACCGAAATCGCGGGCCAGAAGGTGCAGTACATCGTGCTCGACGACGCCTCCGACACGACTCAGGCCGTGCAGGACACGAAGAAGCTCATCGACGAACAGCATGTCGACGCGATCATCGGCTCGTCGATCACGCCCAACTCGCTCGCAATGCTCGACGTGATCGCGCAGGGCGAGACGCCGACCATCTCTCTCGCTTCGTCGGCGAAGATCATCGAGCCCGTGGACGACAAGCGCCACTGGATGTTCAAGACGCCGCAAACCGACGCGATGATGGCCGGCGCGATCATGGAGCACGCCGCCGCGCACAACGTGAAGACGCTCGCCTATATCGGCCAGGCCGACGCGCTCGGCGAGACGTTCTACGCGGAAATCGCGAAGGCCGCGCAGCAGCGCAACATCAAGCTCGTCGCGAACGAGCGCTTCAATCGCACCGATCCGAGTGTGACGGGGCAGGTGCTCAAGATCGTCGCAGCGCACCCGGATGCCGTCGTGGTGGGCGCGGCAGGCACGCCCGCCGCGTTGCCGCCCAAGGCGCTCAAGGAGCGCGGCTACAAGGGCGTCATCTATCACAACCACGGCGTGGGCAACCGCGACTTCCTGCGTGTGTGCGGCACCGACTGCAACGGCACCTTCCTGCCTGCGAGCCCCGTGCTCGTGGCCTCGCAACTGCCCGAAGACCAGCCTGGCCGGCGCCTCGCGCTCGACTATATTTCGCGCTACGAAGCGCGTAACGGCGCGGGCACCGTGTCGGCGTTCGGCGCGTACACGTGGGACGCGGGCCTCTTGCTCCAGAATGCGATACCTGTTGCGCTCAAGGCGGCGGCGCCCGGCACGCCCGAGTTTCGCCACGCGCTGCGCGACGCGCTCGAAGCGACGCACGACCTGCATGACACCAATGGCGTCGTCAACATGAGCACCACCGATCACCTCGGCCTCGACGCGCGAGCGCGCGTGATGGTCGAGATCCGCGATGGCAAGTGGGTGTATCAGCCGCATTGATGAGCGGCACTGCCATCGCTTTCACGTAATCAGCAATCCGAAGCAAAGGAGGTCCGCCCATGAACGATCCTTTTTACGCCCGCTATCAAGCACTGCGCGTGCGGCGGCACGAGCATGGCATCGTCGAGATCGTGATGAGCGGCGAGGGCGCGAACAAGAGCGGACTCGCGACCGCCGACGCCCATATGCACCGCGAACTCGCCGAGATCTGGCGCGACGTGGACCGCGATCCTGACGCGCGCGTCGCCGTGATTCGCGGCGAGGGCAAAGGCTTTTCGGCGGGCGGCGACTTGCAGCTCGTCGAGGACATGGCCACGCATTTCGACGTGCGTGCGCGCGTGTGGCGCGAGGCGCGCGACCTCGTGTACAACGTGATCAACTGCGGCAAGCCGATCGTCTCGGCCATGCATGGTCCCGCTGTTGGCGCGGGGCTCGTCGCCGGGCTGCTCGCCGACATTTCCATTGCGACGAAAACGGCGCGCATCATCGACGGCCATACGCGTCTGGGCGTCGCGGCGGGCGATCACGCGGCGATCGTGTGGCCGCTCTTGTGCGGCATGGCGAAGGCGAAGTACTACCTGCTGCTGTGCGAGCCGGTGAGCGGCGAGGAGGCGGAGCGCATCGGCCTCGTTTCGCTCGCGGTGGACGAGAACGACCTGCTGCCGAAGGCATTCGAAGTGGCGAAGCGTCTTGCGAACGGTTCGCAAACCGCCGTGCGCTGGACCAAGTACGCGCTGAACAACTGGCTGCGCATGGCGGGGCCGACCTTCGACACGTCGCTCGCGCTTGAATTCATGGGCTTTGCGGGACCCGACGTGCGCGAGGGCGTGCAGTCGCTGCGCGAGCGGCGCGCGCCGGATTTTCCGGGCGGCGATCCGTTCTGAAGCGTTTGAGTTCGTGCTTTATGCCGCGCTTTTGCCGATTTCTACTTTTACGCGCGCTATCATCGAAGAGATCGTTTTGCGCCGCCCACGCGCGCGCATTTGACCACCTATTTATGCGAGGGAGATCCGCATGACCGACCAAGCAGGCTCCATGCCGCCGTTCCCGGGCTTTCCAGGCTTTCCGCCCGCAGAAATGCTCGACCAGATGTGGGGGATGATGCGCCTCACACCGTTCGGCGGCTCGTTCCCAGGCAACTTCGCAGGCGGCGAACCGGGCGTGGCGCAAGCCTTCGGCCCGCCGCTTTCGATGATGACCGACATGATGACGCCGCTCACCAACATCGAGGAACTCGACAAGCGCATCACCGATCTGCGCGCCGTCGAGCAATGGCTCAAGCTCAATCTCGGCATGCTGCAGTCCGCCATCCAGGCGCTCGAAGTGCAGCGCGCCACGCTCTCCACGTTGCGCGCGTTCGGCGCGTTCGCGCAGGCGCAGATGACCCCGACGCACTCCGAGAACGAAGCGCCGAGAGCGGGCGCCGCGCGCGAGCGCGCCGCCGAGCCTGAAGCCGCGAGCGCAGGCGCTGCATCCGAGGGCGCGGCATCCGCGCCGCCGGGCTTTGACGCGGGTTCGTGGTGGAACCTCGTGCAGGCGCAGTTCAACCAGCTCGCGCAGTTCGCGATGGCGCAGCCGGCCGCTGCCGCTGAGGCGGCGCAAGCCGCCGCAGCGGCGGTGAGCGAGGCGCAGGCGAAGACCGAAGCCGCTACGGTCAAACGCAGCAGCACCGCGAAACGGAGCGGCGGTAGCAGCAGCGGCGGGGGGGGCAACAGCAGCAACAGCAGCAACGGCAGCACCAGCAGCGGCGCAGGCCGCAGTGCGCCGCGCGCCGCGAAGAAGGCGCCGGCGCAGCCGGAATAAGGCGCGTCGCGTCACGTCGCGTCACGAAGAACCGTCCCGCTGTAACAGCGGGACAAGCGCGTAACAACAGCGGGGAGCGTCGGCATCATGCGGCTTGCGCTCGTGATGATGGGCGGCGGCGCGCGTGCGGCCTACCAGGCCGGCGCGTTGCGCGCACTCGCCGAACTGGCCAGCCAGGCCGAGCCGGCGCGCCGCGCCATGCCCTTCACGGTGATCTGCGGCACCTCGGCGGGCGCGATCAACGCCACCTCGATCGCGAGCCACGCCGATCAGTTCGCGCACGGCGCGGCGCGCCTCGTCGACGTCTGGTCGGACATGCGCGCCAGCCAGATCTATCGCACCGACTGGCCCGGTGTCGCCGCTGCGGGCGCGCGCTGGCTCGCCGCGCTGGCGTTCGGCTGGGCGGCGTCCAGCGTGGGCGCGCGCGCCGCGCCGCGCACCTTGTTCGACAGTACCCCGCTCGCGCGCATGCTCCCGCACGCGCTGAACTTCCACCGCATCGAACAGATGCTCGACGAGCGGCTGCTCCATGCGCTCGCCGTCACGGCGCTCAGCTATTCGTCGGGGCGGCACGTTACGTTCTACCAGGCGAGCGAGCCGATCACCGCGTGGCGTCGCGCGCAGCGCACCGCGCGCATGGTCGCGCTCACGCCCGCGCATCTGCTCGCTTCGGCGGCGATTCCGTTCGTGTTCCCGGCCGTGCGGCTCGAACTCGACGGCCGCCACGAATATTTCGGCGACGGCTCGATCCGGCAGATCGCACCGCTCTCGCCCGCCATTCACTTCGGCGCGCAGCGCATCGTCGTGCTGGGCGCCGCTGCGCCCACGCCGGAAGTGCCCGCGGCGCGCCCCGACATCGACCGGTATCCGACGCTCGCGCAGGTTGGCCAGCAGGTGCTCGCGAGCGTGTTCCTCGACGCGCTCGGCGCCGATATCGAGCGCATCGAGCACGTGAACCGCATGGTGCTGCAACTGCCGCACACGGTGGAGCCGGAAAGCGGCTGGCGGCATGTCGAGGTGCTCGCGATCGCACCGAGCGAGCGTGTCGAGCTGATCGCCGCGCGCCATTTGCAGCAGTTGCCGCGCTCGGTGCGCATGCTGCTGGGTGCGATGGGCGGCAATCGCGCTTCAGGCGCGGCGTTTGCGAGTTATTTGCTGTTCGAGCGCGAATTCACGCGTGAGTTGATCGAACTGGGTTACCGCGACACGCTAGCCCAAAGCGATGTTCTCTTGACTTGGCTCAAAGCTCCGACAGACGGCGCGATCATGGATTTGGGGGTGCGGCGGAACTGAAACACCGGCATGCTATTATTGTGTAAGGTTTTTCTGGTCGTTTGTGGGAATTGCAGGCGGCGCTGTGGCACATCGCCGCGCAGGTTCCAGGGCCTTGACGGGCGGGATGTTCGCCCACTGGAAAATCGGCCGGCACGGTGTGGCATAAGGACATCGAGCGTGGGATACGAGAGTGCGACATTGTGTCGCACGGGTCCGCGACGATGGCTTGCACGCCTTGCGGGTATCGGTAGTGATCAGCGGTATCAGGCGGCCGGGTTCGAGGAACGGAGCAGCTACCCAGAATCCACGACGGCGCCTTCATTCCGGTTGGCTGGATTGTCGTGGGGCAACGCGTGTTGCGTTCCCCGGTCTGCGATTGCGTCCAGAGGGCCGGATACCGCGTAAAATTAAATGCTTTTTGCCTGCGCGGCCGCGTTTTACGCGGATCCCGCGGCACGCTACGAATTCGTTGTGCGCGCGTTTTGCGCAGATCAGGGGCGGGACTATGAACACGATGCTTTATCCGGAACTTTACAAATCGCTCGAATCGGTCCGTTGGGACATGGAAAAGGACATCCCCTGGGACAAGTTCGATGCGTCGCTCCTCACCGATGAGCAGGCCGCGACCATCAAGATGAACGCGATTACCGAATGGTCGGCGCTGCCGGCCACGGAAATGTTCCTGCGCGACAATCATCACGACAGCGACTTTTCGGCGTTCATGAGCGTGTGGTTCTTCGAGGAGCAAAAGCATTCGCTCGTGCTCATGGAATACCTGCGCCGCTTCAAGCCGGAAATGGTGCCGACCGAAGAAGAGCTGCACGCCGTGCGCTTCGAGTTCGATCCGGCGCCGCCGCTCGAAACGCTCATGCTGCACTTCTGCGGTGAAATCCGCCTGAACCACTGGTACCGCCGCGCCGCCGAATGGCACACGGAGCCGGTCATCAAGGCTATCTACGAAACGATTTCGCGCGACGAAGCCCGCCATGGCGGCGCGTATCTGCGCTACATGAAGAAGGCGCTGAACAATTTCGGCGACGTCGCACGCGCGGCGTTTGCGAAGATCGGCGTGCTGATGGCTTCGGCGCGCCGCACCGAAAAGCCGCTGCACCCCACGAATCTGCACGTGAACCAGGCGCTGTTCCCGCGCGACACCGTGCAGTCGCGCCTGCCCGACCCGGAATGGCTCGAGCGCTGGCTCGACGAGCAGATCCGCTTCGACGACGGCTGGGAAAAGAAGGTGATCGAGCGTATTTTGCACAACCTCTCGATCCTGTTCGAGCGCACGTTCAGCACGGCGCAGGAACTGAACCGCTATCGCAAGGAAGTGGTGCAGCGTCTGCAGGCCGAGCAAGGCACGCAGCAGCCGGCCTGACGCGCCGGAACATCTCGCGTGCGCCCAGGCGCGCCGCGAACGGGACGGCCCGAGCGCTCTCGCGTGACGGGCCGTTTTCATTGGCGGGCTTGCTCATTTGACCTGCGCCCCTCTTTTTATCCGAGCCTCATTCCATGCCCGCTTCCTTCGAACGCAAGATCACGACCCGCGACGCGCTCGCGCAACTGCGCGCCTCGCTGCCCGGCCCCGTGGTGTTCACCAATGGCGTTTTCGACATCCTGCACCGCGGGCACGTTACTTATCTCGCCGATGCGAAGGCGCTGGGCGCCACGCTGATCGTCGGCGTGAATAGCGACGCTTCGGTGAAGATGCTCGGCAAGGGCGACGACCGTCCCATTAACAACGAAAACGACCGCATGGCACTGCTGGCGGCGCTGGAGAGCGTGGACTGGGTGGTGCAGTTCGGCGAGCAAACGCCGGTCGAGTTGATCGAAGCCGTGCGTCCGGACATTCTCGTGAAGGGCGGCGACTACGACATGGACGCGCTGCCCGAATCGGCGCTGGTGCGCGGCTGGGGCGGGCGGGCGCTTGCGATCGCCTTCGAGCACGACCGCTCCACGACGAAGCTGCTGCAGAAGGTGCGCGCGCAGGAAGGATCGAAGTAAGTTCCGGCATCGG